>JABAZA010000016.1 GCA_018608725.1 Flavobacteriaceae bacterium | reverse complement strand
TAATAGTATAAAAAGAATCGCATTTTACCAAAAAACAGGCTGATTTTAACAGTTCAGAATGTAATGCGGCAAGGTTTTTCTTTTTCAGTGTAACTTTTCATATATTGGTACGTCTTATATCAAAACGAATTACATGAATACCCTTTTAGAAACCAAAGAAGTTTCAAAATACTTTGGCGATTTTCAAGCTTTAAATTCAGTTTCCATACAAGTGCCAAAACACAGTATTTTTGGACTTTTAGGCCCTAATGGTGCCGGAAAAACTACCCTCATCAGAATCATCAATCAAATTACTATGCCCGATACAGGCTCGGTCGTTTTGGATGGCGAACCTTTGCAAGCCCACCATGTGCAATATATTGGCTATTTACCCGAAGAACGCGGACTGTATAAATCCATGAAAGTTGGAGAGCAAGCCCTGTATTTGGCGCAGCTCAAAGGTCTGTCGTATTCCGATGCTAAGAAACGCTTAAAATACTGGTTTGATAAATTAGAGATTGGCCATTGGTGGGACAAAAAAGTGGAAGAACTCTCTAAGGGAATGGCACAAAAAATTCAGTTTGTAGTCACGGTTTTACACCAACCCAAACTCTTAATTTTTGATGAGCCGTTTTCAGGATTTGACCCCATCAACGCCAATTTAATCAAAGATGAAATATTACAATTAAGAGACGAAGGTGCCACTGTTATTTTTTCAACCCACCGTATGGAATCCGTTGAAGAACTTTGTGATCATATTGCCTTAATCCATGAGTCTAAAAAAATATTAGATGGCAAACTTATTGACATCAAACGCGATTACAAAACAAATTCGTTTGAAGTAGGATTGTTGACGGCTGACAAAAAAGCCTTACAACAAACAATTGAAGCTAAATTTAAAGTCGCTCCAGCAGAATTTAAATCGTTGCACGATGACTTAAAACTGAATATTTCCTTAGGAACAGAAGGGACTTCTAATGATTTGTTAGCATTTTTAACCGCTCAATCTCAAGTCTTGCATTTTAAGGAATTAATTCCAAATGCAAATGATATTTTTATTCAAACCATTCAAAACAACCACTCATGAATCACCTTCCATTAATTATCAAACGTGAGTATTTGACTAAAGTACGAAACAAGGCGTTTGTCCTTATGACCTTTTTGACCCCTTTCGTTATGATTGGCTTGGCTTTATTTGTGGGCTATTTATCAAGTGTGAATAACGATACGGTCCGCAACCTCTATGTTTTAGATGAATCCGAGTTTCTATCGGAATCTTTCAAAACAAATGATCAAACGATTTATACCCATCTCTCTGATCTTGATTTAGAAACTGCCAAAACGCTTGCAAATCAAGAAGGTGCCTATGGGTTGCTCCACATTCCTAAGGTCTCTTTAGAGACCGTATCAAAATCCATTCGCTTTTATTCAGAAGAAGCGCCTTCACTTTCGGTAATATCTTCTTTGGAGTCTAAAATTGAAACTAAATTATCCGAACTCAAATTACAAAACATTGGTGTTGATTTAGACCTTATTAAAGCGTCAAAAACCACTGTTGAAATCAACCAAGAAAGCTTTGAAGGTGTGAAAACCTCTAAGGTGGGGAGTGTTATGAAATTGATTTTTGGTGGGGCCGCTGGCTATCTGTTATTTATGTTTATTATTATTTATGGAAACATGATTATGCGCAGTGTGATTGAAGAAAAAACCAGCCGCATTATCGAAGTCATTATATCCTCTGTGAAACCCATCCAACTGATGTTGGGGAAAATTATTGGGACCTCTTTAGCAGGGATTACACAAGTGGTTATTTGGATTATTTTGGGTTTTGTTTTGTTGTTTGCAACCTCGGTTATTTTTGGAGTTGAGTTGTCTCAAACCCCTCAACAGGATCTGGTGAATGAAGCACTTTCTAATCCAGAAGCAACCGATAAAATTCAGATGCTCATCAATGAATTTAACAGCCTTCCAATTGAAAATTTAATGCTCGCCTTTATCTTGTTTTTCATTGGAGGTTATCTGTTGTACAGTTCGTTGTATGCGGCCATCGGTGCAGCAGTCGATAACGAAACTGATACCCAGCAATTTATGATTCCCATACTAATGCCCTTGATTTTAGCGATATATGTGGGTGTGTTTACTGTTGTTGAAGATCCGCATGGCACCATTTCAACGGTTTTTTCATTCATCCCATTTACCTCTCCAGTTGTGATGCTGATGCGTATTCCGTTTGGGGTCCCAATATGGCAACAAGTCGTTTCGCTTTTGATTTTAATTGTAACCTTTATATTTACGGTGTGGTTTGCCGCTAAAATTTACCGAGTAGGAATTTTGATGTATGGAAAAAAACCCACTTATAAAGAACTTTTTAAATGGTTGAAATATTAATTTTAATAGAACGTTATTAATGCACACTAACTCAACAACAGATGTCTAGAATATTAATCATTGAAGATGAAGCCTCCATCCGTCGGGTTCTTGTAAAAATCCTAACAGAAGAGATTAATCAGTACCAAGTTTTTGAAGCCGAAGATGGTCTTATTGGCACTGAAATGATCAAGAAAGACGATTTTGATTTGGTGTTATGCGATATTAAAATGCCTAAAATGGATGGTGTTGAAGTTTTGGAAATTGTCAAAAAAATTAAACCAGAAATTCCTATGGTTATGATATCGGGTCATGGCGATTTGGATACAGCAGTGAAAACCATGCGTATGGGTGCTTTTGATTATATATCAAAGCCTCCCGATTTAAACCGATTGTTGAATACCATTCGAAATGCACTGGACCGCAAGCAATTGGTGGTCGAAAACAAACGACTTAAACGAAAAGTGAGCAAGCAGTATGAAATGGTTGGAAACTCACCTGAAATTGAAGCGATCAAGTTACTCATTGACAAAGTAGCGCCAACGGAAGCTCGTGTTTTGGTAACGGGTCCCAATGGTACTGGAAAAGAATTGGTAGCTCATTGGTTGCATCAAAAAAGTGACCGTTCCAAAGGGCCTATGATCGAAGTGAATTGTGCGGCAATCCCTAGTGAGCTTATTGAAAGCGAGTTGTTCGGACACATCAAAGGGGCGTTTACAAGTGCTAATAAAGATCGTGCAGGTAAATTTGAAGCGGCTAATAAAGGAACTATTTTTCTGGATGAAATAGGAGATATGAGTTTGTCCGCGCAAGCAAAAGTTTTACGAGCCTTACAAGAAAGCCGCATCCAACGTGTTGGGAGTGATAAAGACATTAAAGTTGATGTACGGGTCATTGCTGCCACCAATAAAAACCTTAAAAAAGAAATACAAGAAGGGCGTTTTCGAGAAGATTTGTACCACCGATTGGCAGTTATTCTGATTAAAGTACCTCCTTTAAATGATCGTAGAGACGATATCCCTGTATTGGTCGATTATTTCGCACATAAAATCGCCTCAGAACAAGGAACCGCTAAAAAGAGTTTTTCATCAGAAGCCCTTAAATTACTTCAGGCTTATGATTGGACAGGGAATATTAGGGAGTTGAGGAATGTTGTTGAACGTCTGATTATTCTTGGGGAATCTGAAGTCACAGTTTCAGATGTAAAGGCATTTGTTAGTAAGTAAAAATATTTATATTATTATTAACGCTTTCGTATATCAGAACGTTTAGCTTTACCCTTACAAAATACAGTCACATGAAACATTTAGTCATCCTTATTTTCTGTTCTTTAATGCTCAATTTGAATGCGCAATCAGATGCGGATTATATTAAAACATTCTATAAAAATTCCTTAACCAATGGACAAAGTTATCAATGGTTAGATTATTTATCCAATGAAATTGGAGGCCGGTTATCAGGCTCTTTAAATGCTGAATTAGCGGTAGAATACACAAAAGCTGAGTTAGAAAAATTAGGGCTAGATCGTGTTTGGTTGCAACCTGTTATGGTTCCAAAATGGGTGCGTGGAACTCCTGAATTTGCTTACATAGAAACAGCCCCTGGAAAAACCATATCAGTCAATATTTGTGCTTTGGGAGGTTCGGTTGCGACACCTCTTCAAGGGGTTAAAGCAGAAGTTATAGAGGTGCAAGGACTGGAAGAATTAAAGGCTTTAGATCGAAAAAAGGTCGAAGGTAAAATTGTATTTTTCAACCGTCCGATGCAAGCAGATTTGATTCATACGTTTGAAGCCTATGGCGGTTGTGTCGATCAACGCTACAATGGAGCTAAAGAAGCCGGAAAGTTAGGAGCAGTTGCAATGATTGTTCGCTCTATGAACTTAAGGCTAGATGATTTACCGCATACAGGAGCGATGTCTTATGGAGATTTACCAGTTTCTAAACGAATTTCATCCTCAGCTATTAGTACCAACGATGCTGAAAAGTTAAGTGGTATGTTGAAAATCGATCCTAAGCTTAAATTATATATCAAACAAAGTTGTCGTCAGTTAAAGGATGTACAATCTTATAATGTGATTGGAGAAATTACTGGATCCCAATTTCCAGATGAAATCATCACTGTTGGAGGGCATTTAGATTCTTGGGATTTAGGAGATGGCTCTCATGACGATGGTGCAGGTTGTGTTCAGTCTATGGATGTGTTACGCTTATTGAAAATTTCGGGAATTAAACCCAAACGAACCATTAGAGTTGTATTGTTTATGAATGAAGAAAATGGTTTGAGAGGTGGAAAGGCCTATGCCAAAGAAGCCACACGAAAAGGGGAGAACCATGTGTTTGCTTTAGAAAGTGACTCAGGAGGATTTACGCCTCGTGGTTTTACCTTTGATGGACCAGATTATAAAATCGATCAAATTATGCAATGGAAGCCTTTGTTTGAGCCTTACCTTATCCATTATTTCAAAAAAGGCGGGAGTGGTGCAGACATTGGACCTTTGAAAAAAAGCACGAATGTGTTGGCGGGATTGCGACCCGATTCACAGCGTTATTTTGATCATCACCATGCAGCGAATGACAACTTTGATGCTGTTAATAAACGCGAGTTAGAATTAGGAGCAGCTACGATGACTTCCTTGATTTATTTGATCGATAAATATGGGTTGAATTCTATTGAGAAAACACCTCAACTCAAAGATTAAATAGTTTATTTCACTAACTGAAAAATGTATCCAAAAGAAATATTTCTTTGGTAAAAGAAAAATTCTTGTGACGCAGAGTCGGCTCTAGAGTTTGTAGTTCGAATATTTGGCATGTCAATATAACCTGCTTTAAATTCTGTTTGTATAAAGAAATGGTTAAACAAGGTTAGATTAATACCAGCCTTCAAAGACAATCCAAATCCTGCCAAATGAAATTCATCATTTTTTTCTTTAGAAAGTAAGGTGGAGTTGGTTTTTGGATAAAGGATTCCTGCACCAAAAGACTCTATTAAGTTGAGTTGTATTTTTTTAGAGTTCCATTTTAGATAGTCACCAAGGTTATCAACTCTTGAAATCTCAACATTGATATAATTCAAACCATCGGTGTGTTCAAATTCCAAAAAATCCTCATCAATATAGATGTATTCATTGTTATACACACCATTAAATTCTGAGACAGGATCATTCAAATCAATATAGCCATCAATGGTTGCTGGTTGTTGTTCTATCATCACGTATTTCATGTGGTCAAATCCCACAGAAAAATTCCAATTGTCATGAAAAAAATACCCGATTCTAGCAACAGTTTGCGGGATTGAGATGTTTGTAGGATTTAAATAGATGTCTGCATCCCATGGATTTTGACGGTCTTTGGCTGCTATATTGTAAAGCGTAAAGTTGTAATCATCGCCTTTAAAGGTGATGTCTGAATAACTGTATTGGGCTTTGTTCCATCCCCAATAAAAGAAGAGCTTCCCTTTATTTTTAGTTTTAAAATTTGTTTTAATTGCTGTAGTTTCAAGGATCGTTTCTTGAGATTGGCCTTGAATACTAAAAACAATTAGTATACAAGCAAGTATTGCTTTTTGCATATATATGTCCTAAAGGGAGTTGATAGTGCGTCGTATAGCACTTAAATTGGTAAGTAATTTTTCTAAATGGTCGATGTGTAACATATTTGCACCATCACTTTTAGCATTGGAAGGATCAAAATGTGTTTCAATAAATAGGCCATCAACATTATTTACGATGCCAGCGCGGGCAATGGTTTCAATCATATCAGGACGACCGCCAGTCACCCCGCTATTTTGGTTGGGTTGTTGTAGGGAGTGCGTTACGTCTAAAACAGTGGGTGCAAAAGTACGCATTGTTGGGATGCCTCGAAAATCAACAATCATATCTTGGTAGCCAAACATGGTTCCTCTATCTGTAATCCATGCTTTTTCGTTTCCAGTATCTTTTACTTTTTGTACGGCATGTTTCATCGCTTCGGGACTCATAAACTGTCCTTTCTTTAAGTTTACAACTTTTCCTGTTTGAGCTGCCGCAACCACAAGATCGGTTTGTCTTACTAAAAATGCAGGAATTTGTAACACATCAACATATTGAGCTGCCTTAGCTGCATCCGAAACTTCATGAATATCAGTAACCGTTGGGATGTCAAATGTTTCAGAAACTTTTCTAAGAATTTTTAAGGCTTTTTCATCTCCAATTCCTGTAAAACTGTCGATTCGACTGCGATTTGCTTTTTTAAAACTCCCTTTAAAAATATAAGGAATTTCCAAAGCGTCTGTGATTTTACACACTTTTTCTGCAATCTGAAGCGCCATTGTTTCGCTTTCAATAGCACAAGGCCCTGCTAACAAAAAAAAATTATCAGAAGAGGTGTGTTTTAATTTTGGAATATCTCGAAGATTCATTGCTGTTAATTTATACTGCAAATATAATCAAAATTAAAAGGTATTTTAAAATTAATAAGCAGTACAAAAAGTCAGAAAATTAAATGTAACTTTGCACGCTTAAAACAAGGCACTTATGGCT
>JABAZA010000065.1 GCA_018608725.1 Flavobacteriaceae bacterium | reverse complement strand
GAGATAATCAAATGATTATCCGTGGTTTGTGACAAAACCAGTGAGAAGCTTTCCTTAAACGGAGGGCTTTTTTTATTTCTAATCCCCAATAATTTTTTGTAAGAGTTAAAAATATAAATCTAACTATTAGTTTTTGTTGTATCTTCGGAAAATATAAGAGTAAAGTTTCATAATTATGTCATCTTTAAATCCTTCAACATCAATTTTGGGGCAAAGAAAAGCTAAGCACTTGCTTAGACGCAGTTGTTTCCAATATTCTAAAGCTGTATTAGATCAATTTGCGGCTTTAACTCCAGAGCAAGCACTCGATCAGCTCACCGTAGAACCGACGGTTTTTTGGGAAGATCCTTATGACACGAAAGTAAATCCTCAAACCGGAGTCTCGGATGATTTTTGGATTCATACGCCTAATACAGTGCCATCAGATTTTCCTTATGGACAAAACCGAAAACGAGCAATAGTTTCTGGATGGTGGTGGTACAACGCATATAAACAGAACAACCTTAAACACAAACTCACCTTTTTTTTACATACAACCTTTACGGTTTCAAAGGACGATGGTGTTGGGAAGTCTTCCTATTTCTATGACTATTTAAAGTTGTTAGAATTCTATGCTTTTGGAAATATTAAAACACTTGCTAAAAAAATCACCTACGATAATGGAATGCTAAATTATTTGGACAATACGACAAATAATAAAAACAATCCTAATGAGAACTATGCGCGGGAATTTCTTGAACTTTTCACAATTCTTAAAGGCCCTCAAATAGGCGAAGGAAATTACACGAATTATACGGAGACAGATATTCAAACCACTGCTAAAATTTTCTCTGGAATAAAAATGAAACCCAACAGAGATGTCATCGATCCTGATACAGGAATTCCGATGGGGTATGCATTGGTTGGCCAGCACAATACAGATTCCAAAACATTTAGTAATGCATTTAATAATCAAACAATTTCAGGGCAGTCGGATGAGGCAGGCATCAAACAGGAGATAGACGATTATGTAGAAATGGTATTTGCAAAAGAGGAAACAGCGAAGGCTTATGTGAGAAAGATTTACAGGTATTTTGTAAAAAGCGAATGGGATCAGGAAGTTGAAGATAATATTATTACACCACTTTCAGCTCAGTTGATAGCATCTGATTACAACCTCTTAGACGTTCTTAAGACGCTTTTAAAATCGGAGCATTTCTATGATGAAGATGATTCAGACAGCTCAAATGAAATTATTGGAAGTATAGTCAAAAACCCAATTCAACTCTTAAGTGAAGCCTTGAGTCTATTGCAAGTTGAATTACCAGACCCCGCTGCTAGCAGTACAAATCCGCCAACGACTTGGACAACAGATCAAATTTATTTCTATAAATTTTATTTTAATTTTTGTTATTACGGATATTTCGCTGGTGCTGGGATGAATCCATTTTCGCCTGATACAGTCGCAGGTTATCCTGGCGATTACCAAACGCCAGATTTTGACCGCAGTTGGTTTTCTTCTAACACCATTATTTCACGTTATAAACTTATAGAATGTTTTATTTCTGGAAAAAATAAAATTACCAACCCGAACGTCAACATTTGGGTGACGTTTAACAGCGTTGACTATGTTCATAACTCCGGACATTTCTCCTTTGCGAGTGATGCTCAGACTTTAGTCACCGAAATTTCAGAATTACTTTATTGCGAATCAATAGATCAAAGCAGAATCGACTATTTTATGACGGTTCTTAATGAAATGGATCCCTCTTATTGGAACTCAGCTTGGAATAGCTACCTTCAATCGGGGAACGATGTACAGGTCAAAATACGACTTGATGCCCTATTTACTAAAATGATTAATGCTCCAGAATTTCAATTAATGTAAGGCGCAGACAAATGAAAAGAAGACAATTTATAAAATTATCATCAACAGCTTCAGCGATTGGGCTAATGCCTTTTCAAGTGAACGCTTCTTTAAAATTAATGAATTCGTTTTTTAATTGTGATGTCTCTAACAGGAAATTAGTTTTGGTAGAGCTTGCTGGAGGTAATGATGGACTTAATACGGTAATTCCTATCAGTGCGTTTACCGATTATCAAACCTTACGTCCAAACATTCATATTCCATCATCTTTATACCTTCCGCTTAATCAGATTGACACGAGTTTAACGGGTACAAATCAGGACATTGCGTTACATCCAGCGCTTACAGGATTTCAAAATTTATACGCAGCTGATCAACTCAGAATTATTCAATCTGTAGGCTATCCCTCTCAAAACAAAAGCCATTTTGCTTCTAAAGATATTTATGCTACGGGTAATGATGGTAGTAATTGGAATAATGGAAGCGACAGCGGTTGGATTGGTCGTTATATGGAACAAGCTTATGCGGACTTAATCCCAGCAAACTATCCATTGGGAATTCAGATCGGTTCACAAAACACCAATCTTGGATTTCATGGCATTGTTGAGCATGGTCTAGCCTTAAATATCAACGGTCAAGACTCGCAAAACTTTTATTCTGTTTTAAGTGGGTTGGGTGGAACTCCCCCAGAAAATATTCCAAACTCTCATTATGGAGAAGAACTTCAGAACATCATAAACGTCGATGCACTTTCCAATCAATATTCTGAAATTATTTCTAATTCTTTCAATGCTGGTTCAAATAGTGCCACGACAACTTATCCAGATACAAATCTTGCAGATCAGTTAAAAACAGTCGCAAGATTAATGCGAGGCGGTATTCAATCTAAAATATTTATGGTTAAATTAGGAGGATTTGACACCCATAATAATCAAAACCAAGCTTCCGGGGATATACAAGGCGATCATTACGAATTAATGTCACAATTATCAGAAGCTATTGAAGCATTTATGTCAGATTTGAATTCCGATAGTTTAGCAGATGATGTTTTGGGAATTACTTTCTCAGAATTTGGAAGAAAGGCCCAAGAAAATGGTAGTTTAGGAACGGATCATGGCGAAGTTGCTCCCGTTTTTGCTTTTGGAAAACCGGTTAAAAGTGGGGTTTCAGGAGTGAATGTTGATTTAAGTGAAGCAGTTTCATCTAATAATTTTCAAATACAATCGGTTCAGTACGATTACAGACAAACCTTTGCAACCATTATGCAAGATTTTCTAGGTTCCAACGATGCTGTAGTGGATGCTGCCTTTGTAGGAAATATGAACAGTGAAAGTTTCACGGATTATAAAATCCCAGACCTTGTTAAATCAGAATTTTTGGTTCCCGAAAGTTGCTATGATGGCAGTTTAAGTACTCCCAATCAAACACTTGCTGAATGGTCTGTGTATCCTAATCCATTTAAAACAGACTTCTTCGTGAAGTCCGAAAATCAACATTTAAAAACGTCCTATGAGTTAAGAAATTATCTCGGTCAGCGCGTCTTGAGTGGGGATCTTGAATTTGTAAATGGAAATGCAAAAATTCAAACGAATAACTTACAAAATGGATTGTATATTTTAACCTTAAAAAACAATATAGAATCGCATGTTCAAAAGTTAATTAAATATTGATTTTAAGAGTTTTATATATAACAAAGGCGAACCCCTAATTGATTCGCCTATGATATTTTAAGTGTTTTTTTAAACTTATTCTTTCGTTAAATCAAAAACTTGACCTCCAATATCCAATTTAAAACCAGTTTTCTCGGCGTTAAATTGAATGCTTAATCCAGCTTCTTCCATAGAAAACTCACCACCACCTTCGCTTTCTAACGGCAATGCAGGTTGTCCTTCTGCTTCAAGAACAAGGGTTCCTGAATTTTCTGAAACAGTAATTTTCATTGGAAATTCTGGAGCAGAATAAACGCCTAAATAATCTGTTAAAATCTCAACAGTCTCAGCGCCATCAGATGCTCTCCATTTGTTATTTAATGAATTTACGTCTGGCAATACATAATCAGGATCAATGACCACTTTAGCCAACTCTTCGGTAGTGTCCACTTTAAATTCCCAACTTACATTGCGTTTCCAAATCTCAACAGGCAATGTTTTTCGAGTGACGTTTCCGCTTTTGGTTTTTAATTCAATGACCACAGGCATTGGCATTTGTTCTAAATTTTCGATCGTTATAATAGCGCCTTGTGTAGGGTCATTTTTCACATATTTCACTCCGGTAACTGCTTGGTCTAATTTCCAACTGTTAATGAACCACGACCTCCAAAACCATCTCAAATCCTCGCCGGCTACATTTTCCATAGTTCTGAAGAAATCATCTGGAGTAGGGTGTTTATAAGCCCATCGATCGATGTAAGCTGTAAAGGCTTCATCAAAACGTTCAGGTCCTAGGATCTGTTCGCGTAACAATACCAGCCCCATGCTTGGCTTGTAATACGCCAAAACCCCTAAGTTTCGTTCTTTTACGTTGTCTGGTGACGTGTATATTGGTTCTAGTCTGTCATTCACAAACACACTAGACATTTGGTGCATGTTTGTTTTTCGTTCTTTATATTCTCCGTTATTAAATGCGTCGGTACTTAGAGAATTAATAAATGTATTAAATCCTTCGTCCATCCAAGCATGCAAACGCTCGTTAGAGCCCACAATCATTGGAAACCAAATATGTCCAAATTCATGATCTGTTACTCCCCACAAACGCGCTGTTTTTGATTCATAATTACAAAACACAATTCCTGGATATTCCATACCCCCTTCGTTTCCAGCAACATTAATCGCTGCAGGGTAAGGGTATTCTAGCCATTTTTCGGAGTAATGCTCAACAGAAGCTTTTGTATATTCAGTAGAACGCGACCAACCATCTTGTCCTACACTTTCTACTGGGTAAGCAGACATTGCTAGAGATTTTTTTCCACTCGGTAAATTGATTCGTGCAGCATCCAATATAAAAGCTGCAGAGGAAGCCCAAGCGACATCTCTTGAATTTTCAATTCTAAACTTCCATGTTAGAGTAGGGGAATTTGTAGGTCGTGAACTTGGTTGGGTCACTTCCGATTCCGATCGGATCATGACAGTAGCATCACTCGCTTCCGCTTTTTTCAATCTATTTTGTTGTTCTTGTGTATAAACTTCAGAGGGGTTTAAAAGAGCTCCTGAACACACCACTATATGAGTTGAAGGAGCTGTAATGTTTACATCAAATGTTCCGTATTCCAAATAAAATTCTCCAGCACCTAAGTAAGGAAGCGTATTCCATCCACTCACATCGTCATACACACACATTCTTGGATACCACTGAGCGAGTGTAAAAACACGACCATTTTTAGTTTCTAAAACACCCATTCGATCCGATCCATAATCAGGAGAAGTAAATGAGAAATCAATTTTAATTCCAACAGTTCCGCCATTGGCTTCTAACGCTTTTGGAAGGTTTACTTTCATTCGTGTATCTACAATTGTATAGGTGGTATTTACTTCTGTAGAACGGCGTCCTTTTTTATAAATAAGTTGAATCGTATTGATACCATATCCACCATCAAAATTTTGACCTTTATCGCCATTTCGACTTCCACGGATTGGAACAATTGACTTTCCACGAGAATCTATTTTAAATAAATTTTGATCCAATTGCATCCATAAAAAATCCAATGCATCTGGACTGTTATTTGTGTAAGTGATAGTTTCCGAGCCCGAAATTTCTTTGGTGCTTTCGTTTAAGTTAACGTCGATTTTGTAATCGGCACTATTTTGCCAGTAAGCATGCCCGGGTTTTCCACTTGCAGAGCGCGTTGCCATCCCATTTTTAGTGTAAAAATCATGCCCAAAAGCATCGTTGTAGTTGTAGTTGGAAGCTTCTTTTTCTTGTGCAACTAGGGTAGAGGACAAGAGAAATAAACCACAGAATAGAATAGAAATGTACTTGTTCATAGTAAAAGTGTTTGTTTTTATTAGAGGGTGAAATTAATGTAAATTATAAAATATTGATTAAAAGTTTTGTTAAAAACGGTGCAGCGTTAAAATAGATCAGATTTATGATCCCAAATTATAGATATAAACAGTCCCAAATAGATCACAGCCACCACAAATTTTATAAATGCAGAAGTTAAGAATCCTAAGAAACTTCCAAAAGCAGCTTTTAGGGCAGTTTTAGAATCGGCTTTGTTTATCAACTCCCCGATAAATGCTCCTAAAAAAGGACCAATAAGAATCCCTCCAGGAATTGGTGCAAGCAGACCAACAATGAGTCCAATGGTCGTACCAATCATTCCCGCTTTGGTACCCCCAAATTTTTTAGTGCCAAGCGCTGGAATAATGTAATCTAAAATCCAAATCAAAATAGCTACAATCAGAGTGATAATTAAGGTTCCAAGACGCACCTCAATTTTGGGCATCAAGTACAGCACCAAAAGACCCACCCAACTTGTAATAGGCCCTGGCAAAACAGGTAAAAAACTCCCAATGATTCCGAGAACCATTAAGCAAGCAGCAATTGAAAATAATAGTATATCCATAGGTTTTAATTATTAGACTCGAATAGGGTTCCAATGTTACAAAATTTAACACTTTGTTAAAAGAATTTAAAAGACATTTTGTACACAAAAAGATTATTTTTGCAAAAAATTCTAAACTATGAAATCCCTTTCTGAACTTATCCAGTTAATAACGCTTGAAAAAATCAATGACCACACCTTTATTGGTAAAAACTACCAAGCTCCATGGAAGCGTGTTTTTGGAGGGCAAGTCTTGGCACAATCGCTTCATGCGGCCTATCAAACCGTTCCCGAAGATCGCTATGCACATTCAATGCATGCCTATTTTATTTTGGGTGGAAACATTGACGTTCCGATAAAATATGAAGTCGATGTTATAAGGGATGGGGGTAGTTTTACAACCCGTCGTGTGGTTGCGTTTCAAAATGAAAAGGCAATCTTTAATATGTCGGCATCCTTTCAACTAAAACAAGAAGGAGTCGATCATCAAATTTCAATGCCCAATGTATTCCCACCAGATGAATTGATGGACAGTCTCAACCAAATTGAACAATTTAAGGATGTCATTCCAGACACCTACAAGCGTTACAAGTCTTTTTTGCCAAAAGTATTTGAATTTAAGCCTGTTGATAATATGCTTACCAAGTTGGTCAAAAACAGTCCGCCATTTGATAATATATGGTTTA
>JABAZA010000014.1 GCA_018608725.1 Flavobacteriaceae bacterium | reverse complement strand
TTGACTGGCAGTCAAGAGGTCGTCGGTTCGAATCCGATCTTCTCCACTAGTGTCACCGCTACACTGCATAAATTTAACTAAAGCCCACCAATAGGTGGGTTTCTTTTTTAATAGCGCTCTTCGTCAGTTGTTAAAAACTAACTACATTATAGTTTCCATTGTCTGTTTTCAGCTAATTCAAAGGCTGTATAACGACATGAGATCAAATGCATTGCTTTTCCAAAAAAGTCTCCATATTCAAATCAAAATAACTTGCTTTTTACAATTAATTTAAATAAATTTGAAATCAATCAAAAAATAATAATAACTAACAAATACAATTATGAAACGACTAATCTTAATGGGGTCATTTTTATTGATGACTTTAACAATTTCTGCTCAAGAAAAAGACAGATTTGTTTATGAACTACACTTTGAAGTGGCTCAATCAGCTTCTGTTTTAGAGGCTGAAAAAATGTTTTTTATTTTTTACGATGGATTTAAACAAAGCGAAAAATGTACTAATGTAAGGGCTTTACAGCACCACACAGGAGCAGGATTTCAATATAAAATTTTGGCCTATGCAAATAGCTGGGATGACCTTGACGACATGACTGTTCAAGCGCAAACATATTTTGCTTCACAGTATCCTGAAATGATGACCTCTGCCTGGCCAATGGTTCACACCGGAGATGCTGTTTATGCAGTTAGAACGTCCTTTGAACAAGGCTTTGTGTCTCAGTAAACATAATTTAAATAATCAACCAATTAATCAATTTACAATGAAAAATCTAATTACAATAGTATGTTTATGTGTCGGCTTTGCAATGTCTGCACAAGTTGTTAATATCACCTACGTGTCTGTAGATAGAGAAAACTCTGAAACTTTTTTGGAGCTTCATGAAAAATTCACCAACCTTTCAATTTCTGAAGACCGAACAATTGTTGGCGGCGGAATGTTTGCCCATGCGTTTGCAGGCGATTATACGTTTGCTATTTATGACTTTTATGCAAACGAACAAGATTTAGTAAACGACCCAGCTCTTGCAGATGCAGCAATGCAAGCAAATGTGGAGGCCTTGAAACTAGATGACGCAGCAAAAGAAGCACTTATGACTGAATATCAAACTTATGTTGGAATGTATGTTCACAACCACTCCGACCAAATTAGGCAAAGTAGAAATTTAGAAACGATGTCTTTTGAAGCAGAAGGATTGGACTGGAGTACACAAAAAGTGGTCGTTGTAAGTACTTATAATACTAAATGGGGAAAAAACAGAGACTTTGTGGATGGTATCAAAAACGGAAGTCTTAAGACGCTTCAAGAGAGTGGGCACGCAGTAGCCGCCTATGCAAGCCGTCACTTTTATGGTTCAGGAGCAGACTGGCATACATACCAGTTTTTCAATACATGGTCAGATTTTGCAGCCTACGAAGAAGCAAATTTAGGCGCCGCAATGACAGAAGATGATAAAAAGTTCTGGGCTTCTATTGAATCTCACACTGACGAAATTCTTACGTTTATTGGAGGAATGAATCCCGAGACTAAAGAGTTTAGATATTCAAAATAAATTTTTTTCTAATACAAAACCAAAACCCATGACTTAGTTGTGGGTTTTTTTTGTTAAGTTTTCAATACTTTTATCCAAAAATAAAAAACAAGACAATGAAACTATTTAAAGAATTTAAAGACTTTGCGGTTAAAGGCAATATGATTGATATGGCCATCGGAATTATTATTGGGGCTTCTTTCAATGCAGTCATTAATGTCCTGGTTAAAAATGTTATTTTACCACCATTATCACTTTTGTCTGATGGCATTAATTTTCAAGAGAAGAAACTAATTTTAAGATCTGCTACAGAAACCACCAGTCAAGTATCCATTGATTATGGGTTATTTGCAGAAACAATTCTCGATTTTTTAATTGTAGGGTTTACTATTTTTATTGTTGTTAAGTTTATTAATAGACTCAAAACAAAAGCAGACGATGTAAAAGATGAATCCGTTCCTACCCCTGCAGACATTCAGTTGCTGTCCGAAATCAAAAAACTACTCGAAGACCAGAATCAGAAGTTAATGAAATAGCTTAGCGTGCATTGTGCAGGCGCGCAACATATTTTCCAATCACATCAAACTCTAAATTGACAACCGTACCGACCTCAAGACTATTAAAATTAGTGTGCTCGTAGGTATAAGGTATGATTGCGACACTAAAACCATCATCTTTAGAATTGACAACAGTTAAGCTTACGCCATTGACCGTAATAGAGCCTTTTTCAATCGTAAGGTTTCCCAGTGATGCATCATACTTAAAAGAATACACCCAACTGCCATTTTGAGTTTCTACGCCAATACAGGTCCCAACTTGATCCACATGTCCCTGAACCATATGTCCATCCAATCGTGCGCCAAGTTTCAACCCACGTTCCAAGTTAACAGTCGCTCCAATTTTTAGAGCGTTGAGGTTTGTTTTATCTAACGTCTCTTTAATTGCCGTAACAGTATAACTATTTTCTGTTAGGGCCACGACCGTCAAACACACACCATTATGCGACACACTTTGATCTATTTTTAACTCGGAGGCCAACACACTCTCAACCGTTATGTGTAAGTTGTCGTCCTCAGTCACTAATTCTCTTACAATACCTAAATCTTCAATAATTCCTGTAAACATGCTTTTAATTCGTTAAATTTGTAAATTCAAAATTACAAACATACACGTCACTTTTAATGGAAAAAGAGGAAAAAATAAAAATTGGAATTTCTATAGGAGATTTAAATGGGATTGGTGGGGAGTTGGTCATCAAGACTTTTGAGGACAATCGTATGCTTGAATTTTGTACGCCTATTGTTTATGCCTCTGTAAAATCAGTGGTATTTTTGAAAAAACACTTTCAAAGTTCTTTAGAATTTAATAAAATTAAAAACGCAAGTCAAGCAGTGCATTCTAAAGTAAATGTAGTTTCTGTTTGGCATGAAGATGTAAAAATTAACTTTGGAGAAGAAGACGCTAAAATTGGCGAATACGCCCTAAAATCACTTCAAGCGGCGGTCGAAGATCTTAAAAATGACCAGATTGATGTTTTGGTTACTGCACCAATTAATAAGCATAACATACAGTCAGATGCGTTTAAGTTTCCTGGACATACCGATTATTTAGCCCAAGAACTTGAGGGCGATAGTTTGATGTTTATGGTCTCTGAGGATTTAAAAGTCGGATTATTAACAGACCATGTTCCTGTAAGTGAAGTCTCAAACCAAATTACAGCAGAACTCATAGAAAAGAAAATTTCAATAATCCATAACTCCTTAATCAGTGACTTTAATATTAGCAAGCCCCGTATTGCTGTGTTAGGGATCAATCCCCATACCGGCGATAATGGAGTCATCGGCTCTGAAGACGATACGGTTTTAAGACCCACACTCGAAACCCTCAAAAATACAGGCCAACTTGTCTATGGACCTTACGCAGCGGATAGTTTTTTTGGCTCAAAAAATTACAAAAATTTCGATGCAATCATAGCAACCTATCACGATCAAGGGTTGATTCCTTTTAAAACGTTAGCCTTTGGGAACGGCGTTAATTATACCGCAGGGCTCAATAAAGTTCGAACCTCTCCAGATCATGGAACTGCTTATGAAATCGCAGGAAAAGGCGTGGCTGATATTACCTCTTTTAAAGAAGCTATTTTTTCGGGAATAACGATTTTTAAAAATCGAAAAATGAATCAAAAACTAAGGTCAAACCCATTATTGAAGCAATCTAAAAAGCGTTAGATAAAAAAACACACGCTTTGGGGTTCCCATAAATAAAATTTTATATATTTGCAGGCTCAAATATGCGAAACAATGAAGCCACTAAAAGCATTTGACATACAGTTTGTAGGGCTAAAGCTTGGAAAGCATGTTTATGAGTACGAAATTGATTATAAGTTCTTTGAGCATTTTGAGTATGATGATTTTAACGATGTAAACGTTCAGATTGTTCTAAACCTTGAAAAAAAATCAACCTTTTTAGAGTTGAAATTTCTAGCAGAAGGAACGATTAACGTAGATTGTGACCTTACAAACGAACCTTTTGATTTACCGGTAAACGCCAGTTTTGATTTAGTCGTTCAATTTGGGAATGAGTATAACAACGACAATGAGGCGATTTTGATAATTCCTCATGCCGAATACGAAATTAACGTTGCACACCACATCTATGAATTAATTATTCTGTCCCTTCCTCAAAAACGGATTCATCCGGGAGTTGAGGATGGTACATTAGATTCTGAACTACTCGAAAGACTTGAAACATTAAGCCCAAAAAGCTTAGAAAATAAACCCCAACAAGAAGATATTGATCCTCGTTGGGATACATTAAAAAAATTACTAACGGATAAATAACATAGAAAATGGCACATCCTAAAAGAAAAATCTCAAGAACAAGAAGAGATAAAAGACGTACCCATTATAAGGCATCAACGCCTCAAATAGCAACATGCCCAACCACAGGAGAAGCGCATTTATACCACAGAGCGCACTGGCATGAAGGGAAATTATACTACCGAGGTCAAGTTTTAGTAGATTCTACAGCTGCAGAAGACAACGATGCCTAATTAGGTAATAGTTTTACAGTATTAAAAAAACGCTCTTTGAAGAGCGTTTTTTTTGTTTTTGGAATATCTTTTAAAAACGCAAAAAAAACAATTTTTAAGTCTTTTTTAATCAAAATTGAGTACTTTTGACACGTTTTTTGGTTGTTTTTGGCGTAATTGCTTCAAAACCAGTGAATCTAAAAATGGAATTTATGAGCAAAATCTCAGCAGCAATAACCGCTGTAGGTGGATATGTACCTGACTTCGTCTTAACCAACAAGATTCTTGAAACCATGGTCGATACTAACGACGAATGGATTACATCAAGAACTGGGATTAAAGAACGAAGAATTCTAAAAGGCGCCAATAAAGGCACCTCATTTTTAGCCATTCAATCCGCTAAAAATCTTATTCAAAAAAATAACTTAGATCCAACCACCATTGACCTTGTAGTGGTTGCGACTGCAACTCCGGATATGAAAGCCGCTTCAACAGCTGCTTATACAGCTTCTGAAATTGGAGCTACTAATGCCTTTTCATTCGATTTAGACGCTGCATGCTCTAGTTTTTTATTCGGGATGTCTGTGGCGTCACGCTATATAGAGTCCGGAATGTATAAAAAAGTACTATTGATAGGGGCCGATAAAAATTCATCAATGATTAATTATGAAGACCGTGCGACTTGTATCATTTTTGGGGATGGTGCAGGAGCTGTTCTTTTTGAACCCAACAATGAAGGTCTAGGTGTCCAAGATGAATACTTAAGAAGTGACGGCTCGGGGCGTGAATTTTTGCGTGCCACTCATGGAGGTTCTTCCAATGTGATTACATCAGAATCATTGAAAGATCAATCACAGTATGTATTTCAAGATGGAAAAACAGTTTTTAAAAATGCCGTATTTAATATGGCGGATGCGACTGAAAAAATATTAGAACGTAATAATTTAGACAAGGACAAAACGGATTGGCTGGTAGCGCATCAAGCCAACAAACGAATAATTGACGCGACTGCAAATAGAATCAATTTGGATCCTAAAAAGGTAATGATGAATATTGAAAAATATGGCAACACAACCTCAGGAACCCTCCCTTTGTTGTTAAGTGATTATGAATCAAAATTAAAAAAAGGAGATAATTTAATATTCGCCGCATTTGGTGGCGGATTTAATTGGGGATCGATATACCTAAAGTGGGCGTATAATTCCTAAATGTATTAACTAACTAACCAAACAATAAAACTGTAATTATGGATTTAAAAGAAATTCAAAATTTAATCAAATTTGTAGCTAAATCGGGTACAAGTGAAGTGAAATTAGAAACGGATGATTTCAAAATCACCATTAAAACGGGTTCTGGAGATTCAGTAACTACTGTTGTACAACAAACTGCTGTTCCAATGCAACAACCAACTATTGCACCACCACCACAAGAAGTTGCACCTGTTCAGGCGGAAACTCCAACTGCTGTCTCGGAAGATTCAAAATACATTACTGTAAAATCTCCAATTATTGGAACTTTTTACCGAAAACCTTCTCCAGATAAACCCTTATTTGTAGAAGTTGGTCAAACAGTTGCAGAAGGCGATGTACTTTGTGTCATTGAAGCCATGAAACTGTTCAACGAAATAGAATCAGAAATTTCTGGTAAAATTGTAAAAGTTCTTGTGGATGATGCAACTCCGGTTGAATTTGATCAGCCATTATTTTTAGTTGATCCATCTTAATAATTTACATTTTTAAAGCGTAAAAAGGTATGTTTAAAAAAATACTAGTAGCCAATCGTGGCGAAATAGCTCTAAGAGTTATAAGAACGTGCAAAGAAATGGGCATCCAAACCGTTGCTGTCTACTCGACAGCAGATTCTGAAAGTCTGCATGTAAAATTTGCGGACGAAGCGGTTTGTATAGGACCAGCTCCCAGTAGTGAATCCTATTTAAAAATTTCTAATATTATAGCAGCAGCAGAAATCACGAATGCGGATGCAATTCATCCTGGTTATGGGTTTTTATCTGAAAATGCTCGTTTTTCTAAGATTTGTGAAGAACACGGTATCAAGTTTATCGGTGCTTCTCCAGAAATGATAGACCGTATGGGAGATAAAGCGAATGCCAAAGCAACGATGAAAGCCGCCGGCGTTCCTTGTGTTCCTGGAAGTGATGGTGTTATAGAAACTTTTGAAGACTGTGTCAAAATAGCGAAACAAACGGGCTACCCTGTAATGTTGAAAGCTTCTGCCGGAGGTGGAGGAAAAGGGATGCGTGCTGTTTGGGAAAAAGAAAATCTTAAAGAGGCTTGGGATGCTGCCAGGCAGGAATCTAAAGCCGCCTTTGGAAATGATGATATGTACATGGAAAAACTCATTGAAGAACCACGACATATTGAAATTCAAATTGTAGGCGATTCGAAAGGAAAAGCCTGTCATTTATCAGAAAGAGATTGCTCAGTTCAGCGGCGTCACCAAAAATTAACAGAAGAAGTACCGTCCCCTTTTATGACGCCCGCCCTTAGAAAGAAGATGGGAGAGGCCGCAGTGAAAGCTGCAGAATTCATTAAGTACGAAGGCGCTGGAACCGTTGAGTTTTTAGTGGATAAACATCGTAATTTCTTTTTTATGGAAATGAATACACGGATCCAAGTAGAGCATCCAATTACCG
>JABAZA010000081.1 GCA_018608725.1 Flavobacteriaceae bacterium | reverse complement strand
CTACCAAGGAGTATATTTTGCACCCTTTTAGGAAAGTAAAAAACCTAATCTACTTACTTTTTAAATTTGATATTTCTTGCTTCGAACTACTTTATATTTTTTTTACAAATCGAAATCACTTTAAGGACTATGACTTTGTTCAACTGATTAATGAATATCCTCTAAAAACAACTCCTTATTTGGATACTTTGATTTTGAAATTCATTTTTAAACACAACAAAAAAGTAATTCTATCCGCTTGCGGAGATGATGTAACCTATATAAATTATTTATTATCGTCTGATCTTCCACACCATGTTTTAACGCCTTTAAAAGACAACCCAAAATTGAAGCCTTATTTCAGACACAGTCTTCATTATTTAAAACCAGCCCATAAAAAACTGAGTGATTTTGTTAAGAAAAATGTATTCCAAATTATCCCAGGAGATTATGATTATGAAATGGCTTACCATCAGCAGAATAAAGTAAAACCCTTGATCCCGTTCCCCGTAAATATTGATAAAATAAGATTTACCCCTTTAGATATTTCAGGAAAAATTAAAATTTTTCACGGAATTAATCGTATCAATTATTACAAAAAAGGAAATAACCATTTTTGTGAGGCCTTGAGACACATTCGAGAAAAATACAAAGAGCAAATAGAAATCATTGAAGTAGAAAGTATCCCTTATAAAGACTACATAAAACTTTACAATGCATCCCATATTCTTTTGGATCAAACCTACGCTTATGATCAGGGTTATAATTCCTTAGAGGCTATGGCACATGGAAAAGTTGTTTTCAGTGGATTCAGTGACGAGTTTAAATCCCACTATAACATTACCAAAAAAATTGGAATTCACACCACTCCAGATGTGAAAGCTATTGTTAAAAACTTGAGTTGGCTAATTGAAAACCCTTCTGAGATTCTTGAAATTAGTAAAAATGCACGTGCTTACATTGAAACTTATCATGATTATGAAAAAGTAGCTAAAACTTATGTAGATACGTGGAACTCTTAATTAGGAAAATCGCTTTTTAAACGTTTCAAAATCACGGATATAATCCGCTTCATCAAAGACATCAGAAGCCAAGACTAAACATACTGAACCGGAAGAAAAATTATCGAGTTCTCTCCACATCCCTTTTTCGATCAGCAACCCCTTGTCTGGTTTGTTAAGTGTTACAAAAGTTTCTTCAGTTCCATTGTGTAACTTGACGTCAAAACTACCACTAAGCGCCACCAAAAACTCTACTTGATTGATATGTGCATGTCCGCCACGATAGGCAGTACTTGGTACGTCAAAAAGATAATAGACACGTTTAATTTCAAAAGGAATCGTGTCTTTTTCAATGACACCAAGATTTCCTCGTACATCGGTAATTTTTGGAATGTCAACTATTTTTGGCATATGACTTTCTATAAACTAAAAATTAATAATTAAGTTTTTTTCTAATGACTCACGTTCACCTTCCCAATCTCTGCTTATATTTTCTTTAATTAACTTAGCAGGCAACCCCCCTATAAGTGTGTTTCTACCTAGAGAAGTATAATTTTTATTAGTTAAACTGTTGGAAGCAATTGTACAAAAATCTGGTGTTATAGTGTTGGACATTATCGAAACTCTGTTGGAAAAAAAATTATAATTTCCAATCGTTATGGAATTAGTGGTGTGAATTTTTTCGTTAGTAGTTGTGTCAATCATTTGATGAAAGTTGGTATCCATTAACTGAGATTCAGAGCCAATACGAGCCCAAGAACCAAGAGAGATAGAATTGGTACATATTATTTTTCCTTGGCTTGCTAAAGAAGCCATATGCCCCATCTGAAGTTGAGCACCTTTTTTAATATATACAAAATAATCTTTACCAAATTGAATATGTCCATTAACAAGAAATTGACCTTCCAAAAATAATTCGGCGATTCCACAGGACCTTGTAGTCATTTCGTAAGGCTGTCCAAAACCAATCATAGCTGTTTTTAGAGGCGCATCAATAATAATAGAACCTTTTAAAGATGTAAATTTTACACTGCCATAAAAAAACACAGGAAGTTTTTTAGCAATCGAAAAAGGAAACATTTTGAAATTAAAATAAAGTGTTTTGACCCAATTAACCTTGCGCGCAATTTTAAACTTTCTTTTTATGTCTCTTAGACTTTGAATCATAGATCTTACTCCTTTGGCTCCTTTTTAAAAATAGATTTAATAAAAACTTTTAAATCCATTTTTTTATCAAATTGTTTTAATGTGTATAGCAATGAAAAAATTACTATAATAGACATTAAGAGATAACGAAGATACACAGTTTCAACCAAAGTCGCCATAAAGCTGCTCCCACAAACCATAGCACATATCAGAAACGTTCTGTAAAAAGACTTCGTAAGACTTATTTCATATAAATATTTAGTCAAAACTTTTAAAGCGATAAAATGAATAAAATAATACCCTAAAAATCCTATCCCTAGTCCCGTAAGCCCTCCAATATTATATGAAATAACACTTATGGTTAAAAAGACAGAGTTAAATATGACGGAAAGTGTAATGAACACTTTGGAATGGCCTTTAGCTATAATAACATAGCCCAAAGAAAATGAAACGGCTTTAAAAAACGTCCCTAGTACACCAAAGGTCACAAAGCCAATAATAACATTAAATGTACTAGAATACAGGAGTTCTACTATAAATGGTGCAAAGGTTAAAAACAATACAATCACAGGCGTAATCAAAAGAATGGCTACATCTGCTTGTTGATTAACCGCCACATTCATTTTTTTATCATCTGTATTGATAGCTGCTAATCTTGGGAAATAATCTGTGGACATGGCAGTAAAAATCATACCAACATAAGCATTAACAATTAAAAATCCAGCACTGTAAAACCCAACTGCTTCAAGACTGTCTGTTGAGCGTATAAATATTTGAATTAAAAACCCTGTTAAAGCAACAATCATGGAAGTTACACTCATGGTCGCCCCTAATAACAACATTGCCTTACTCTTATGAAATAATTCTTTTTTGGTGAAACTTATGCGTGGGATATCAACCTCTTTTGTAAAAAACTTAAAAATTCCGAAAGTAATTAATGCGGTTCCTATTAAAGCGGGAACGATACCATCTATTTTAAAAAAATAATATAATGGCAAAGTTATTACTAATGATATTGAACTCGATATTAAATTTGCAGAAGCCAATTTTTTAAGGCGACGAGTCCCTTGAAGAATCGCAATTTTACCTTTCGTTAATTGAGTAAACAAAACCGCGATAGATAACCAAACAAAAGCATAAGTATAATCTGTATTTCCAAAAGTTAATCGACTTATAACTTTGGAAAAAACAATGGTAATCAAAGCACCAAGAGTTCCTGTAATCCAGATTATTTTTTCAAGAACAGATATAATTTCAGAAACTTTAGAATTATCAGCTTGCGTATTTTGTTCAGATATCTCTTTAACAGCACTTGTATCTAGCCCTACTTTTGTAAAATCGCCAATGATACGAAGTGTCGAATTTAAAAGCCCAATCACACCAAAACCTATAGGCCCAACAAGTAGAGCAATCGCTTTGGAACGAATCACAGAAATCAAAATATTAAAAACCTGTACACCCCCAAAAAGAGACGTGGCTTTCATTATTTGACTGTATGAATTTTTATTTTTAGACATTGTGTTTAAAAGGCATTAACAACTTCAATCACTGTCGAAACTTCCTCTGGCGTTAAGACAGGGTTTAAAGGAAGGCTCACTGCGTTTTTATGGATCTTCTCTGTGACAGGCAACTGAACTGATTTAAAGGCTTTAAGCGCCTCTTGTTGGTGTGGTGCAATCGGATAATGAATCATTGTTTCAATGCCGTTGGTCTTAAGAAAATTGATAAATTCCTCTCGATTATCTACTAAAACTACAAACAAATGAAATACATGATCTGATTTTCCGCTATAATATGGTAAACTAACCTTAGGATTTTTAATCGATTCTAGATAGCGATGAGCTATTGAACGTCTAAGACTATTTTCTTTATCTAAATGGGGAAGTTTTAAATTTAAAAAAGCAGCTTGTAATTCATCCAAACGACTATTAACTCCAATAATAGAGTTTACATATTTTTTATGACTGCCATAATTTCTTAAGCTTTTAATTTTTGTGGCAAGTGCTGAATCATTGGTGGTTACTGCTCCTGCATCACCCAAGGCACCTAAGTTTTTTGAAGGATAAAAACTAAAAGCTGCTGCATCTCCTAGATTCCCTGCTTTTGTACCGACTGTATTGACAGCTCCATGTCCTTGAGCCGCATCTTCTACCACTAAAAGATGATGCTGATTTGCAATAGTATTAATCGCATCCATATCGGCAAGTTGTCCATACAAGTGAACAACTAAAACGGCTTTAACATCTTTTGTGATGATCGATTTAAAAGCGGTTGGAGAGATATTAAACGTCAAAGGGTCGGGTTCCACTAAAACAGGCTTTAAACCTGCATTAAGAATCGAAATTATACTTGCGATATAGGTGTTGGCTGGAACCACAACGGCATCGCCTTCATTTAGTTTTCCGAGTTGGATATACGCTTTAAAAATTAATGTCAATGCATCCAAACCATTCGCAACGCCAACACAATGTTGGGCATGACAATAAGAAGCAAAATTTGTTTCAAAAGCAGTCACTTCAGAACCTAGGATATAATATCCTGATTTTAAAAATTGATCAAACTTATCTTTAAAATCCTTCTCGTAAGATTGGTTAATTTGATGTAAGTCTAAGAATTTAATCATGTAATGAAAAATTAATAATCTGTTGTGAATAGATACTACATCCAAGTTCTTGTTTTTGTTTAAGTAAACCAGGATTATATCCTAACGAATCATTAGTAGTAACTGTACCCATACAAAAAAATTGTGCGCCACTATTTTTATAATGTTCTATTAAATATAAAAACAGAACATCTATAGCATAATTTTTTTGTCCCTCAAGTGTTGTTGCACTGTATTGTGATTTCACTACTGATCCTTTGTTGTATATTGTAATTCCTCCTAATATCTTGTCGTGTAAATACACGTTATATTGTAAAATTTTATCGGGGAAAAACGAATGAAGTTGTTCAATTTCTTCAAGCGAATGCACAGGTTTTGTTTGAAACCGGTCTTTGAGCATTGGAGTCAAAACGGCTGTCCAAAAAGTCTTAAAGTCATTATCTAAACGTATTTCTAATCCACAATCTAATCCTTTTCGTTGGTGTTTCAGTTTCGTCTTATGAATCTTCACTCCCTTAGAATAATCAATAGCTAGGCTCTTGTGCGTCGTTATAATTTTAGACTTGGAGTTTTTAAAAAAAGAAGAAATTGGTATCGATTGGAATTGCGGATAACTACTCGGGAATGACTTAAGTTGAAAGTCAATGACACCATTGTCTTTATAAAATTTTTCAACCGCTGTCATGATCTCCTTCGCAAACACAGCATCAAAATTTTCTAACAAAAGACCTCCGTAGGTTAATCCTTGATGCGAATAAACGGTATTTTTAGAACGGTTGGCAGGAATAAGTCCCACTATGGATTTATTTACATAAATTAGAACAGAAAAATCCTCAAAACGATCACTATGATAGTCCATATAATCACGATAGAACAAAAAAGTAGCGTTTTCAGATTTTGATACAAATTTATCCCAAGAAGCCTTTAAATCAGATTGGTATTTTTTTACTAAAAAAATAAGATTAAAGTTATTTGATTGATTTTGTGAAAATACTAATTTTTCTTCAAAAACAGATAATATATATTAATTCCCATAATAGCTGCGTTGGAAATAATAATGGGCCATGAAGTGGCCAACATAAAACCATACACTACAAAAAACCCACAAGCAACACTGTTAAGCATCCGCAAGTGTCTGATATCTTTCATCAAAAAAGAAATCAATAACACCAACATTGCCAGATAACCTACCAGCTCAGTCGCATGCGTTTCCAAGAAGCTCATTATATGATTTTATTACGTTTACGTTCCACTTCAGTAAGATATATTTTTCGTAATCTTAACGATTTCGGTGTAACCTCAACGTACTCATCTTTTTGAATGTATTCTAATGCTTCTTCAAGAGAAAACTTAATTGCAGGAACAATTTTTGCTTTGTCATCGGCACCTGAACTACGTACATTACTTAACTTTTTTGTTTTTGTAATATTAATAGCCATATCATCCCCACGAGAATTTTCGCCGATCACCTGACCTTCGTAAATACTTTCGCCTGGATCTACAAAAAACTTACCTCGATCTTGTAATTTATCAATAGAATAAGGAATCGCTTGTCCTAATTCCATAGAAACCAGAGACCCATTTTGACGTTCTGGAATTCCACCTTTAAGAGGTTGGTATTCTTTAAATCTGTGTGCCATAATTGCCTCACCAGCAGTCGCTGTCAAGAGTTGGTTACGCATGCCTATAATTCCTCTAGAAGGAATTAAAAACTCACAGACCATGCGTTCGCCTTTCGCTTCCATACTCAACATTTCTCCTTTACGCATGGTCACCATTTCAATCGCTTTTCCTGAAACAGATTCAGGTAAATCAATCGTCATTTCTTCAACAGGCTCACATTTAACCCCGTCAATTTCTTTAATAATTACTTGTGGCTGTCCGATTTGTAATTCATAGCCCTCACGACGCATCGTTTCGATGAGTACAGACAAGTGTAAAACACCTCTTCCGAATACCATAAATTTATCGGCACTATCCGTTTCTTGAACTCGAAGTGCTAAATTCTTTTCTAATTCTTTATTCAAACGTTCCTTAATATGTCTGGATGTCACAAACTTTCCATCCTTTCCAAAGAAAGGAGAATCGTTTATTGTAAACAACATACTCATTGTTGGCTCATCGATTGCAATTGTTTTTAAACCTTCAGGATTTTCAATATCGGCAACTGTATCACCAATTTCAAATCCTTCTAATCCTACAATAGCACAAATATCCCCTGTTTGAACCGCATCAATTTTTTTTCTTCCTAAGCCTTCAAAAACATGAAGTTCTTTTATTTTAGATTTTACAATGCTTCCATCGCGTTTTACTAACGAAATTTGTTGTCCTGTTTTTAATTCACCACGAGTCAATCGCCCAATGGCAATTCGACCTGTAAAAGATGAGAAATCCAAAGATGTAATTAACATTTGAGTATTTCCTTCTGGAATTTTTGGAGATGGAATGTGTTCAATCACCATGTCTAACAACGGTTCGATATTGCTTGTTTCTTCTTTCCAGTCTTCACTCATCCAATTATTTTTGGCAGATCCATAAACCGTTGGGAAATCTAACTGCCACTCTTCTGCGCCTAATTCAAACATCAAGTCAAACACTTTTTCATGCACCTCATCTGGAGTACAGT
>JABAZA010000101.1 GCA_018608725.1 Flavobacteriaceae bacterium | reverse complement strand
TAAATTTGTTTTAGCATCAGGGACATAAACTTGGTCTATAGTAATTCTGTTTGCTAGGATTTCTTGAAGATCTAAAAGGCTAGAAACCCTTTTTCTTAATAATTTTGAGTGAATTTCTACGGCTCCTAGCCCATCCTTGTGTACCAATCTTGGGAGGTGTCTATGTGTTTTGTATTTACCAAATACAGTATTTTTTAAAGAAACATACTCTAGATTTAATAACAATTGCTCTGCTTTGTATAGGTTGGAGGTCTCAACAAGATCCAAAAGGTGCTTATGCGGCAGTCATTCAAAAATTTGTAATTCAGTTGATAAATCACCAAGTACCTGTGATTAATGGGGATGGTTCAAATTCCCGAGATTTTACTTATATTGACAATGTTATAAGAATGAATTTTTTAGTGCTAACTACAAAATCTGAGGTGGCATTAAACCAAATATATAACACTGCTGTGGGTGATCGGACGACTTTAGTCCAACTTGTGCATAGTTTAAAAAAATATTTATCTAAATTTGACCCAGCGATTGCAAACGTTAAAGAGATATATGGTCCAAACCGGTTAGGAGATATTCCACACTCACAGACCTCTATTGATAAAGCAGTCAAATTATTAAATTACAAACCATCCCATGGCTTCGAAAGCGGGCTTAAAAACGCTGTAGATTGGTACTGGGAATCGTTTAAAAGTTAACCAAAATGAGTATTAATACAATTTGTTGTATTGGAGCAGGCTATGTAGGAGGTCCAACAATGTCGGTAATTGCCCAAAAAAATCCATCTATAAAAGTGATTGTAGTGGATGTGAATCAAGCACGTATAGATGCTTGGAATTCAGAGGATCTAAATAAACTCCCAATTTTTGAACCTGGACTGGACGTTGTTGTTGCAGAAGCTCGCGGTCGAAATTTGTTTTTTTCAACCGATGTTGAAGGTGCAATTCAAGAAGCAGATATGATTTTTATATCGGTCAATACCCCCACAAAAACCTATGGTGCTGGAAAAGGAATGGCAGCAGATTTACAATATGTAGAACTCTGTGCACGTCAAATTGCTAAAACAGCTACCTCTGATAAAATTGTAGTGGAAAAATCGACCTTACCCGTCAAAACAGCCAAAGCAATTAAAGATATTTTAGAGAATACAGGCACAGGTGTGAATTTTGAAATCCTTTCGAATCCCGAATTTTTGGCAGAAGGTACTGCTGTTCAAGATTTGGAAGCACCTGATCGTGTTTTGATTGGTGGAGATCAAACAGAAAGTGGATTAAAAGCCATTCAGGCTTTAGTTGATATTTATGCGACTTGGGTTTCAAAAGATCAAATTATTACCACAAATTTATGGTCATCAGAATTGTCAAAATTAACCGCGAACGCATTTTTAGCACAACGGGTTTCTTCCATTAATGCCTTGACAGAACTGTGTGAATCCACAGGTGCTAATATTGACGATGTAGCCAAAGCCATTGGAACCGATTCACGGATTGGACCAAAATTCTTAAAAGCTTCTGTAGGATTCGGAGGCTCTTGTTTTCAAAAAGACATTCTAAATTTAGTATATATATGTAAGTCTTTAGGATTGGATGTGGCTGCTGATTATTGGGAGCAAGTAATCATTATGAATAACCATCAACGCAGTCGATTTGCACAGCAAATAGTAGCGTCCTTATACGGAACTGTTGCAGGAAAGAAAATTGGGTTTTTAGGATGGGCTTTTAAAAAAGACACTAATGATACCCGAGAGTCTGCAGCAATTTATATTGCTGACAAACTGATTGACGAACAAGCCCACATACAAGTTTATGATCCAAAAGTAACAGCGATTCAAATGCTCTCGGATTTGAATGGGTTAAACAGCAGAACTGAATCTGAAAACGATAAATTTTTAGAGGTTCACAACAATCCCTATGATGCTTTAAAAGGATCTCATGCGTTGGCAGTGATTACAGAATGGGACGAGTTTAAAACCTATGACTGGCAAAAGATATATGATGGCATGCTCAAACCGGCCTTTATTTTTGATGGGCGTAATATTTTGGATCAAGCGGAATTAGAAGCCATTGGATTTATTTATAAAGCAATCGGAAGGTAATATGGGCAAGCAATCAATCTTAGTCACTGGCGCAGCAGGTTTTATAGGGTTTCACTTGTGTGAACGCCTTTTAAAACAAGGACACCGTGTGGTTGGATTGGACAATGTAAACGATTACTACAGTGTCGATTTAAAATTTGACCGACTCAAAGAATTAGGGATCCAACGGCAAGAAGCTGAACATTTTGATACAGTTATTTCTAGTGAAATTTTTGGAGATCAGTTTCAATTTATTCGTTTAAATCTTGAAGATCGAAAGGCGTTGCCTAATCTCTTTAAAACGTATGAATTTGATAGTGTTTGTAACTTGGCAGCGCAAGCGGGGGTTCGTTATTCTATTGAAAATCCAGAGGCGTATATTGACAGTAATATAACAGGCTTTCTTAATATTTTAGAATGTTGTCGCCACCACAACGTATCGCGTTTTGTGTATGCGAGTAGCTCGAGTGTTTATGGAAATAGTGAGGCGGTTCCTTTTAAAGAAACAGCGGTTGTAGATCACCCGATTAGTTTGTATGCAGCTACCAAAAAATCGAATGAGTTGATGGCGCATACTTATAGCCACCTCTATAATATTGAAACAATCGGATTGCGGTTTTTTACGGTCTATGGTCCTTGGGGACGCCCCGATATGGCTTTGTTTTTGTTTACAGACGCCATTTTAAATAATCAACCTATAAAAGTTTTTAATAATGGAGATCTCTCTCGAGACTTTACCTATATTGATGATATCATACAAGGGGTTGAAAACACACTTTTAAAAACCGTTAATGAAAAGGAGCTCTACAAATTATATAATATAGGGAACAATCAACCTGTGCAGCTTTTGGATTTTATAGAAGCGATTGAAAAAAGTACAGGCAAAACAACGGAGCGTATCATGATGCCAATGCAAGCCGGAGATGTGAATCAAACTTGGGCAAATGTGGCGCATTTGAAAACAGATTATAACTACGAACCCTCCACTACTTTGGAGGTTGGCGTAGAAGCCTTTGTAAACTGGTATAAGGCTTATTATAGCTAGAGATTTAAGGCAGTACAAGTAAAATAAACCGAACAAATTTTTTTGATTAAGATTGGATTTTTGAAATCCAATACTGCTCTGTGTATTTGATGGAGTAATTGAACCCTAAACAAGCATAATGGCTTTTAAGAAACAAGCATTCAAATGAATATTTTGGACTTTTACAGAGCAGTTAGGGGTTAAAGGAGTTGGATTCGTAGTACAAATTTTAATTGCTAGATTACTTCTTCCTGAGGATTTTGGATTAATAGCCATGGTTGCGGTCTTTATAGGGCTAGGCGATTTATTAGTTGATTCCGGAACAATTCCGCCAAATCCTGCCCATTTATTAGCGAATGGTAATTTTGAAACCCTTATTGAAGAAGCCAAATCACGTTACGATTATATAGTGGTTGATTTAGCACCTACCATTTTAGTAACGGATACTTTATTAGTAGCTCACCATACCGATGCAACTATATGTGCTGTTCGTGCCAACCATACCGATAAAAAATTAATTCCATTTTCTGAAAATTTAAGAAAAACCAACCTTCTTAAAAATATGGTCTACGTCATTAATGGTGTGAAAGAAAACAGATCATACGGCTACAGTTATAACTATGGGTACAACTACGGTTATGGGGATGAAGATAGTTAGTCTAAAAACTAATTTGCTGTCAACGTTTTTAATTCTTTAATAGTTTTGACAGGTTCGGAGCTTTTAAACACAAAACTTCCAGCAACTAATACATCCGCACCAGCGTCTTTTAGTGCTTTGGCATTGGCTGAGGTGACACCACCGTCAATTTCTATGAGGGTAGAAGCTCCTCGAGCTGTGATAAGTTCTTTTAGTTCTTTTACTTTATCGTAGGTATTTTCGATAAAACTTTGCCCTCCAAAACCGGGGTTGACACTCATAATACATACCAAATCAATGTCATTAATCGTATCCGCTAAAACATTAACATTCGTATGTGGATTTAAAGCGACTCCAGCTTTCATACCTTCTGTTTTAATTGCTTGAAGGGTTCTGTGAAGATGTTTACATGCCTCGTAATGCACTGTGAGGACATCACTTCCTAAGTCCGCAAAGGTTTTGATATAACGATCGGGCTCAACTATCATCAAATGCACGTCAACAGTTTTGTTAGCATGTTGTGTAATTGCCTTTAAAACAGGCATTCCAAACGAAATATTAGGAACAAATACGCCGTCCATAATATCAATATGAAACCAGTCGGCTTCACTAGAGTTAACCATTTCTATATCTCTTTGAAGGTTGGCGAAATCGGCTGCTAAGATAGAGGGTGCAATTTTGGTTGTGCTCATGTGTCTAATTTTATAGTGACAAAAATAATATAAAAAATAAACCCCTACCAATTGGCAGGGGTTTTGTTGTTAACCTAAATAGGTTTTTAAAATTTTACTTCTCGATGTGTGTTTTAGACGACGAATGGCCTTTTCTTTTATTTGGCGTACTCTTTCGCGAGTCAGGTCAAATGTTTCGCCTATTTCTTCTAAAGTCATCGGATGTTGATTCCCGAGCCCAAAATACAATCGAATCACATCTGCTTCTCTAGGTGTGAGTGTTTCTAAGGCACGTTCAATTTCTGTTCTTAAAGATTCATGTAATAAATCTTTATCTGGATTTGGAGACTCTCCACTTCGTAATACATCATACAAATTAGAATCTTCTCCTTCTACTAGAGGAGCATCCATAGAAACGTGACGTCCAGAATTTTTCATTGACTCTTTAACATCGTTAATAGTCATGTCTAATTCTTTTGCAATTTCTTCAGCACTTGGAGGGCGTTCATGGGACTGCTCAAGAAACGCATAGGTTTTGTTTATTTTATTAATCGAACCAATTTTATTCAAAGGTAAACGCACAATACGAGATTGTTCTGCTAAAGCTTGAAGAATGGATTGACGAATCCACCAAACCGCATAGGAGATAAATTTAAACCCTCTAGTTTCATCAAAACGTTGAGCAGCTTTGATCAAACCTAAATTTCCTTCATTAATTAAATCGGGAAGTGTCAATCCTTGGTTTTGATATTGCTTTGCAACAGAAACCACAAAACGCAAGTTGGCTTTGGTTAATTTCTCTAAAGCAATTTGATCTCCAGCTTTAATACGTTGTGCCAATTCTACTTCTTCGTCGGCTGTAATTAAATCAACTTTTCCTATTTCCTGAAGGTATTTATCTAGGGATGCAGTTTCTCTATTGGTAACCTGCTTGGTAATTTTTAGCTGTCTCATTAAAAAGTATTTTTAAATTGGTTTTGGTAGTCTCATTAGGTTATACGTGCATATAATACTAAATGTTACAAAAAAAACCGTTTTTAATTTTAAAAACGGTTTTTTTAATTTATTAAGTTAAATCTTAATGGGTTTTAGCGTCTATTGTCACGTTTGCGATTGTCACGTCCACCAGAACGTTTGTCATCTCTTGGTGGTCTTGCAACATAGCCTTCAGGTTTTTCTAACAATGCTTTACGCGATACTTTTTCTTTTCGTGTTCTTGGATCTAGACCAAAATACTTCACGTCAAAAATATCACCCATATTTACAACATCAGACACATTTTCGGTACGTTCCCATGCTAGTTCACTGACGTGAAGTAACACTTCGTTTCCGGGTGCATCCATATATTCAACAACAGCTCCAAAGTCAAGCATTTTAATCACTTTAACTTGGTAGGTGTTTCCTAAAGTTGGCTTAAACATTAAAGAATCAATTTTTGATATAACCGCATCAATTCCATCTTGATCTGTTCCTAGAATTTCAACAATTCCTTCTTCTGTTACAGGATCTTCATTGATTACAATCGTAGTTCCTGTAGCTTTTTGAAGTTCTTGAATTACTTTTCCACCAGGCCCAATAAGCGCCCCAATAAATTCATTTGGAATAACGCGAGTGACCATTTTTGGAGCGTGTGGTTTCACATCTCCAGCAGGAGCATCAATTGTTTCTGTTAATTTGTCAAGGATGTGCAAACGACCTTCACGTGCTTGTTTTAAAGCATTTACAAGTATTTCGTAAGACAACCCTTTGATTTTAATATCCATTTGACAGGCTGTAATTCCTTTTGCGGTACCTGTTACTTTAAAATCCATATCTCCTAAGTGATCTTCATCTCCTAAAATATCAGATAATACAGCATAACGGTCACCATCAGAAATTAATCCCATTGCAATCCCAGAAACAGGTCTTTCAATTTGAACCCCTGCATCCATCAATGCCATTGTACCCGCACAAACAGTTGCCATTGATGACGATCCGTTTGATTCTAAAACTTCAGAAACAACACGTACTGTATATGGGCAATCCGCAGGAATCATTCCTTTTAAACCACGTTGTGCAAGATTTCCATGTCCAACCTCACGACGTGAAGTCCCTCTTAGAGGTCTTGCTTCACCCGTACAAAAAGGAGGGAAGTTATAGTGTAAGTAAAAATTTTCTTCACCCTCATAAGAAGGCATGTCAATTTTGTTTGAATCTCTAGAAGTTCCTAGAGTTACAGTCGCTAATGCTTGAGTTTCTCCACGAGTAAAAATTGAAGATCCATGAGTAGAAGGTAAGTAGTCAACTTCACACCAAATTGGTCTAATTTCGTCTGTCTTACGTCCATCCAAACGAATGCCTTCGCTCAATGTTAATTCACGTACAGCTTCCTTTTCAGCTTTACTATAGTATCCACTAACCAAGTGACCAAACTCTTCATTTTCTTCCTCAGTAAATGAAGCTATCACTTCTTCTTTTACCTCAGCAAATGCAGCGCCTCGCTCTGTTTTAGAAGTTCCTTTTTTAGCAATCGCATAACATTTGTCATAAGCCATGTCATGAATGCGTTTTTCTAAATCTTCGTTAACTTCAGCTGTTTCATATTCACGCACTTCTTTTTTTCCAAATGCTTCTGCAAGACGGACTTGTGCTTCAATTTGAATTTTAATAGCTTCATGTGCAAACTTGATAGCATCTGCCATTTCTTCTTCAGAAACTTCATCCATTTCACCTTCTACCATCATTACAGAATCTGCAGAAGCTCCAATCATCATTTCAAGATCAGAATCTGCTAATTGTGCACGACTTGGATTGATTACGAATTCACCATTTACACGAGCAACACGTACTTCGGAAATTGGACATTCAAATGGAAAATCACTTAATTGGATAGCTGCAGAAGCGGCTAAACCTGCTAAAGAATCGGGCATTACATCTTCGTCATGAGACATTAACTGAATCATTACTTGAGTTTCTGCGTG
>JABAZA010000023.1:2010-7577 GCA_018608725.1 Flavobacteriaceae bacterium | reverse complement strand
TGTTAAATTTGCACAACTAATTTAGTCTTATGTACAGAAGTCATCATTGTGGTCAGTTAAGAACCTCGAATATTAATGAAGAAGTGACTCTTTCGGGTTGGGTTCAAAAATCTCGCGATAAAGGATTTGTAATCTGGGTAGATTTAAGAGATCGCTACGGAATTACACAACTTATTTTTGATGCGGATCGTACCTCAGAAGCGATGATGACCATGGCAAAAAGTTTAGGACGTGAGTTTGTCATTCAAGTAACAGGAACAGTTATTGAACGAAGCTCAAAAAACCCTAATTTAGAAACTGGTGAAATTGAGATTTTAGTCTCAAAACTAACCGTTTTAAATGAGGCGGTTGTACCGCCTTTTACTATAGAAGATCAAACCGATGGTGGTGAAGAACTTCGTATGAAATACCGTTATTTAGACATTCGAAGAAATCCAGTTAAAAATAATTTAATTTTTAGACATAAGGTCACTCAAGAAGTCCGTTCATATTTGTCTTCTCAAGAATTTATAGAAGTTGAAACGCCCTACTTAATTAAATCAACACCCGAAGGGGCTCGTGATTTTGTAGTTCCAAGTCGAATGAACGAAGGTCAATTTTATGCACTTCCACAATCGCCACAAACGTTCAAACAACTGTTGATGGTTGGTGGAATGGATAAATATTTTCAAATTGTAAAATGTTTTAGGGATGAAGATTTAAGAGCCGATAGACAACCTGAATTTACTCAGATTGATTGTGAAATGACGTTTGTAGAACAAGAAGATATTTTAAATGTTTTTGAAGGTTTAACCCGCCATTTGATCAAATCTATTCATGGAAAAGAAATTACCTCATTTCCACGAATGACTTATGACGAGGCGATGGAAACCTATGGAAACGATAAGCCTGACATCCGTTTTGGAATGCAATTTGGCGAACTCAATGCGGTCACTCAACATAAAGATTTTGGTGTTTTTAACAATGCTGAATTAGTGGTTGGAATTGCCGTTCCGGGTGGAAACCGTTTTACACGTAAAGAAATTGATGGCATCATCAACTGGTTAAAACGCCCACAAATAGGTGCCTTAGGAATGGTTTATTCGCGATGTAATGACGATGGCACTTTTAAATCCTCTGTTGACAAATTTTATGACCAGGATGATTTGAGAAAATGGTCTGAAATTACAGGAGCACAATCAGGAGATTTAGTTTGTGTGCTTTCTGGTCCTACTGATAAAGTGAGAGCCCAATTAAGTGCACTCCGAATGGAGCTTGCCGAACGCCTAGGGCTTCGAAATCCTATGGAATTTGCACCGCTATGGGTCACAGATTTTCCATTACTTGAATGGGATGAAGAAAGCGAGCGATACCATGCAATGCACCATCCTTTTACCGCTCCAAAGCCAGATCAAATTAAATTATTAGACACCGATCCAGGGGCTGTAAAAGCAAATGCCTATGACTTGGTTTTAAATGGAAATGAAATTGGAGGAGGCTCTATTCGTATTCACGACAAAGCCACACAAGCATTGATGTTTGACCATCTTGGATTCACACCAGAAGAAGCTAAAGAGCAATTTGGATTTTTAATGAATGCCTTTGAATATGGCGCACCGCCACACGGAGGTTTGGCCTTTGGTTTGGACCGTTTGGTAGCAATTTTAGGAGGTCAAGAAACCATCCGTGATTTTATCGCCTTTCCAAAAAATAATTCAGGTCGGGATGTGATGATCGATGCACCGTCTGCTATTGATGAAACACAACTAAAAGAGTTGCATTTAAAAGTTGAACTGAAATAATACTACATTCATAAAATGAAATACTTGATTTGGTTCTTATTTATTATAACAATTACGAGTATCTTTTTAGGGTTATTAATTCCTGACAGCAGTACAATTGACTTCGTAGAAAAAGAAATAGAAAACGATATTTCAAACAAATTAATTGGATTTGGAGTCATCGGCTTATGTGTGTTTGTTTTTCCATTGTTTTCTTATTACCGTTGGAAAGATAAAAAAATAGCCGATTATATGCTCACTCAAGAGAATCTGGAAAAAATGCGAGAGTTTAATGACTCTAAAGAGTCCAAATAATTAATTCAAATTTCGTTTTTCCACAAAAAAACGTTTCATCAAATCTGAAGCTTCCTTCGCTAAAACACCTCCCCTTAAAATGGTTCTTGGGTGTAGTTTAGTACCCATCACACCACAGCCTCGTTTAGCGTCTTTTGCTCCATATACAACAGTCGAAATCTGACTCCAATACAAAGCGCCTGCACACATCTGACAGGGTTCAAGAGTGACGTAAAGGGTGCATTTATTTAAATATTTACCGCCTAAAAAATTAGCGGCGGCCGTAATAGCTTGCATTTCTGCATGTGCAGTCACATCATTCAAAAGTTCTGTAAGATTATGAGCCCGCGCAATGACTCTGTTGTCAACCACAATCACTGCCCCGACTGGAATTTCTCCCTTCTCAAAAGCGACTTCAGCTTCTTGAAGCGCCTTTTTCATAAAATAATCATCATCAAAAATAGCATCCATAAGTCAAAAATACGATTTCAATCTTGTACTTTTGCTATGTGTTAAAAAATTTACTGAAACATATTAATTCTGTATCCGATTTACGGCAGCTATCCCCTAGTGAGTTACCACAACTCGCCAAAGAGTTAAGGCAGTTTATTATCGAAATTGTTGCCACTAAAGAAGGTCATTTAGGAGCAAGTCTCGGAGTGGTTGAACTTACCATTGCGTTGCACTATGTTTTTAACACTCCTGATGATTTATTAATTTGGGATGTAGGTCACCAAGCTTATGGACACAAAATTTTAACGGGACGTAAAGCAGAGTTTCACACCAATAGACAACATAAGGGCATTAGTGGATTTCCAAAACGTGACGAAAGTGTTTTTGATGCATTTGGAACAGGACATTCATCGACCTCTATTTCGGCTGCCTTAGGAATGGCAATTGCTTCTCAATTAAAAGGTGAAAATAGGCAGCACATTGCCGTGATTGGCGATGCATCTATTGCGAGTGGGATGGCATTTGAAGGACTTAATCATGCTGGGGTAACAACTGCCAATTTGTTGGTGATTTTAAATGATAATGCCATTGGAATTGATCCAAGTGTAGGGGCTTTAAAACAGTATTTAACCAATGTGAAAAAGGGCACTCAAAAACAAGATAACATATTTGAATCGCTTAATTTTGACTATTCTGGTCCTATTGACGGACATGACATGGAGGCGATTATTACAGAATTAGAGCGTCTGAAAACAATTGAGGGTCCGAAATTTTTACATATAATAACGACCAAAGGAAAGGGTTTAAAACAAGCCGAAACCGATCAAGTAAAATACCATGCGCCCGGGAAATTTGATGCAACTACAGGAGATTTAATTTCTAAAAATAATAAAAACCTTCCGCCAAAATACCAAGATGTATTTGGGTTAACCCTTGTTGAGTTGGCTAAGAAAAACCAATCGATTGTTGGTATCACCCCTGCCATGCCTACAGGGAGTTCGCTAAAATATATGATGGAGGTTCTTCCCGATCGGGCATTTGACGTGGGGATTGCAGAGCAGCATGCTGTAACGATGGCAGCGGGGATGGCAACCCAAGGCTTAATTCCTTTTTGTAACATCTATTCAACCTTTTTGCAACGGGCGTATGATCAGATCATACATGATGTTGCACTTCAGAGTTTGCCTGTTATATTCTGTATTGATCGGGCTGGACTGGTGGGTGAGGATGGTGCCACACATCATGGTGTGTTTGATTTAGCATATCTACGCTGTATTCCAAACCTCATCATTGTTGCACCAAGAAATGAAAAAGAATTACGAAACATCATGTATTCAGCACAAAAAGGCTTAGCACAACCTATTGCAATTCGATATCCTAGAGGAAGAGGGCTTACACCTAATTGGAAATCAGATTTTGAAGCGATTGAAATTGGAACCGGGGTTCAATTAGAACAAGGCGAGAATCTTGCTATTTTAAGTGTCGGAGCAATTTCTAATACCGTTTCTAACGCTATTAATGGTCTCAATTGTGCACATTATGATATGCGTTTTATTAAACCATTAGATGAACCTTTGTTACACTCTATTTTCAAGACCTTCTCTAAAATTATAACCATTGAAGATGGTGTAATACGAGGTGGTTTTGGGAGTGCTGTTTTAGAATTTGCAGCAATGCATCACTACAAAAATGATGTGATTGTGAAAGGGATTCCTGATACATTTATTGATCAGGGATCGGTTGACACCCTCTTTGAATCTCTGGAGCTTGACATAGATAGTCTGCAAAAAAGCATCAAGGCTAACTTATAAAACAAAAAAATAGGGAAGCAATGCTTCCCTATTATTAGGAAATTTCTATTCGCTATTATTATTTAATAATAATTCGTTTGGTTGTCTCAAAACCAGCACCTTTCAACTTGATTAGGTACATTCCAGAGTTTACGTTTAAATCAAATTCTTTTCTTAAGCCTTGTTCTATATCAACCGTAGTATCGTAAACTTTCTTTCCTGTAATCGAATACATCTGTACTTGTGTAGAACCTAAGGATTTAGTAGATGTTAGTGTGAATTGTCCCTCAGAAACTGTTGGGAATACTTTGATTGCATTGGCAAAAATCTCTTCTTCATTCACACTAAACGAGTTTGCTGTAAACATGCCAGAAAAAACACCTCTTCCATAGGTGGCAGCAAAAACCATATTATCGTTTCTAACATCTAAATCCATCACTTTAACATTCCTCATGCCATTAAAAGAAGACGACCACCTAGGAGATGCAGATGAAAAATTATTCGTGTACCAAACTCCTAATTCTGTTCCTATAATGACTTCTTCTGAATTTAATGGGTTTTGTAAAATAGATTTCACAGGCATGTCTGGTAGGCTCCCTTCTTTTGATACCCATGAAGTTCCACCGTTGTTTGTGTACCATATACTTTCAACACCATAATTATGAATGGTTACAAATATCTCATTTTCAGAGGCTCCTACTTCAATGTCAGAAATACTCCCAACAATAATGTTTTCCAATTCTATTTCAGTCCAAGTAGGGTTGTTTGTATTGGCATTGGTAATTTTAAAAACATCCCCTAGTACCGTTCCAACAAACAAGGTAGATGAAGTGGTTGTATGTGGTGAAACAGTAAAAGCTGTTGGTCTGTTGTCAAAGCTCGCGTCCGCTAAAATGTTTTTAGAAAGTGTCACCGAAGATTTAATTCCAGAATACCTTCTAATTGCATTCCCATTTGCTGTGGATGAATAGTTGGTATATAAAATATCAAGATTCGAATCTAAAGCACAAGGGTTTATAAATGCTCCATTACTTGCACTTTCACTATTAATGGTCACATTATCTCCATCAAAACTATAAAGATTGATTCCACTATTATATACATAGTTTCTAATAAAATAGCGATCGACTCCGTCTTGGTCAAAGAATGTATATGCCCCGTCTCCTCCATACGGCTCTGATGTACTGTCAGGGCCTGTTGTTGAGACGTTTTCAAATAATTGAGTACCATTGTCTTGTAGGCCGCCGGCAAAAACATCGCCTGAAGGGAA
>JABAZA010000023.1:0-1910 GCA_018608725.1 Flavobacteriaceae bacterium | reverse complement strand
TATCACCCCTGTTGAAGTTTCTGCTAAAACGTACAGTTTATTTGCATTGGTACTAGAAATCGCTATTTGGGTTCGGTCACTTTCTGGAACATTATATATTTGGGCAAAATTAATCCCATCTGTTGATGAGAAAATAACACCTCCACCTTCTCCATATACAGCACTATCTATTGTAGAGACCCATATTTTATTGTCAGAACCAATTTCTATATCATTAGGACAATGCTTTCTGTTATTTGCTGTTAAAGGTAGGGTTACTTCAGACCAATTAGTACCACCATCAACAGTCTTATATAAACCATATTCAGGTCCTCCTAAATAGGTAGTCGCATTCGCAGCTCCGTAAAATGAGTCGCCAGCAGCAACGTAGAGTTCAGAAACTCCTGAGTTATTTCTGATTTTCATATCGTTGATATGTTGGACTCCTGGAACTAAATTACCTGTAAAGGTTCCAGTGGCTGGGTTTAAAGCCCCATTCACAGTTCCTGAATTTAAAGCAGTTTCTAAAATATCTCCATCTGTCTTTGAGATCATGACTGATGGAATTGTAATTGAAGCGTCGGTTCCGCCCATTGGAACGGGAGCTCCATCTACATTATTCATCATAATCACTCCAATAGCTCCTGAATCTTGAGCGTTTTTGACTTTAGAAACAAACGTACAATCTCCTCTTCGTATGACCGCAATTTTTCCAGTTGCATTAGCGCCAAAAGCGTTACAAGCCTGAGTTGCGACTCCGTTGGGGTCGTTTGCTAAAATGAAATCTGCGGTAATCGTCGCACTAATTGTTGGTCCAAATGCTGTCGTTGGAAATGACTGGTAATTTCCTGCAATTCCAGAGGGTGAATTGACTGTAATATCTGATGCAGATTGAAAACTTGTAGCGCCAGAAATACCTCCAAATATTTTAGACCAAGTCTCCCCTGAATCAGTAGATTTCCACACACCATCTCCATTTACATCACCTCCTACATAAGATTCACCTGTCCCAATATAAAATGTACTAGAATTATTTGGGTCTGAAATAATGGTCGAAATGTTTAGATTTTCGGGGATATTAACAAGATTCCAAATTGAATTTGGATTGGAAATGTTCGTGTTTTTCCAAAGGCCTCCACTCACGCCTCCAGCAAAAACTGTTTCATTTGTGGAGTCGTTAGGGTCAAACATAATGGCTTTAGTTCTACCGCCAACATTATCTGGACCTCTTGAAATCCAATTATTGTTAGTGGCATCTCCAGGAACTCTTGCAGACTCCTCTGTCTTAAGTTGCTCGCGAATTACCTCTAGATTTTCGGGAGTTGGACGGCCCTTTTCAGGATTCATTGTAAGCTCCCACTCTTCTTCAAAATAAGCATTGGGTGGTAAGCTGTTTGCTTTTCGTTGTGCTTTAGGAAGTCCTTTGGTATTTCTAAAAGGACTGTTCTCTAAAGACGTTTTGTGGGTTTTTCTTGCTACTTCTTCAGCAGTGGCTTTGTTAGTGTTGAATAAAAAGCATCCAAAAGAAATTATGAATGCTGAAATAATAATTAGGGTATATTGCTTTTTCATGAGATAGGGGTTTTTAAAATTTAAAAAACAAAAAAGGTTTACTGCAAGCTACAAAAAAAAATGATATTAAAAAGTCAGCCCTTTGATTTTTTTATAGGTTAAAACTGCTTTTGTGTCAGAAAATAAAGACACAAAATAGCAAACATTCATCACTCTAGTATAAAGGTTATCGTTATGATAATCTATCTCGTCTGGAATAAGTTTCAACAATAGTTTGTCATAATTTGTAGGCGTATTCTTATAATTATTATTTACTGCTAAAATAAATCGATGTAGAAGTTGATTTAAAATTTCAAAGCCTGAAATTTCTTTATCAATAACTTCGTCGGAATTGTATATTTTTTCTACACTGAGTTTTA
>JABAZA010000096.1 GCA_018608725.1 Flavobacteriaceae bacterium | reverse complement strand
GACGCATTTTCCACGTACGTTTTAAATCTTGATTTGCTAATTTTAATTTTGGAGCGTCGTACTTTTTATTAATAAAATCGATGGTACGCATCAATGGAAGGTGTTTTGGGTCTTCCGTATCAAACAACTGTAATTGGTGGTTGTCTGTTGGAACAATACCTGTAAGGATGACTCCTGCTTTCTTATATTGAATTCCTTTTTTATAAATTGAAGCAACTGCTTTTACGGCATTTGCACTTAAAGTTAAACTAGAATTGGTAGGAAATGGAATGTTGACTACAACACTGGCGCGGTGCTGTTCGGTGTCTTTTTTATGAAAGTCACTTCGGAGAAAAATAATCATCATATGACAACTAGAGCCTTGTTTACGAAGTTTTTCGGCACCACTACAAGCAAAAGTAGAGATGCGTTCTTTAATTTCTTCTAGATTTTTAATCGCAGATTCGAAACTACGTGTGGTCGCAATGGCGCGTTTATTTTTAATAGTTTCTGTCTCTATTTTAGAGATCCCTTCCAAATCTTTTTTTAATTTCCACTCTGTAATAGAAAAAGTTTTACGCACCCACATATCGGGGAGCTGCACAAAATCATAAGCGGTTTTACACTGCTTTTCCGATAGGCGTTTGTGTAGTGCAGGTCCAATCCCCCAAACATCTTTGAGCTTTGTCCATTTCAAAGCTTTGATGCGTTTTTCTTCGTTATCTATGACATAAACACCTCCTGTTTCTTTGGGAAACTTTCGGGCAATTTTATTAGCAACTTTACTCAATGCTTTTGTTGGTGCAATTCCAACACAGGTAGGAATGCCTGTCCATTTTAAGATGCGTTGACGCATCTCAGATCCGTGCACATATAAATCATAGGCATCAAATCCGTTAAGTTTTAAAAAGGCTTCATCAATACTATACACTTCTACATCAGGAGAGAACTGTTCTAAAATACGCATCACGCGACTACTCATGTCGCCATAAAGCGCATAATTGGATGAAAATAATTGAATGTTATTTGTTTTGAAAAACTCTTTAAACTTAAATGCAGGGGCGCCCATAGGAAGTCCTAATGCTTTTGCTTCATCACTGCGCGCAATCACACAGCCATCGTTATTTGATAAAATAGCGATTGGTTTTTGGCGTAAACTCGGGTTAAAAACCCGCTCACAGGAGGCATAAAAGTTATTACAATCAACAAGTGCAAACATGGTCTAAAGGTAATCTATTTTGATTTTTTTATTGCTCTTAACAAGTAAAATATTATACTTATTTATTTAATTTTATGGATTGAGGTCTATAATAGTATTTATATCTTTGTACAATAATTTGGACAAAAAAAATTAAAATCCTTATGAGCACTAAACTTTGTTTATCACTATTCGTACTTAGTCTTTTTTCATTTTACAATGTGTTGGCACAACAACCTTCAGAGGCTCAAAAATTAGATTCTATTACAATTACTTCAACAGCGATTGAGTTGCCTTTTAAAAAAAATTCTCGCACAATAACACTTATTTCATCCGACGTTATAAAACAAAGTCCTGCCACTAATTTGGCAGAACTTTTGCAACAAGAAGCGGGTGTCGATATAAGACGTCAAGGCGTCAATGGAATGCAAGCAGATTTATACATTCGTGGCGGAAGTTTTGACCAAACTTTGCTTTTAATTGATGGTATTAAAGTTGAAGATCCACAAACAGGTCACCATACATTAAACATGGCACTGCCTCTAGAAGTGATCGAACGTGTTGAAATTATCAAAGGTCCTGCGGCACGCGTTTTTGGACAAAATGCGTTTACAGGAGCCATTAATATTGTAACAAAATCAAATGCTGATACTGTGAATTCCGTAGAATATAAGCTTGGCTCTTATAATCAACAACATGTTTCGGGAACCTTGGGAACCAATCTAAAAAATACGACACTAATAGGGCATGCTTCTGTAAATACTTCGGATGGCTATCGACATAATACCGATTTTGAAAATCAAAATTATTTTGTAAAAGGACGTTTTAATACAAATGGCACTCCTATAGATGTCATTAGTTCTTTTTCGGAACGAAAGTTTGGTGCAAATCAATTTTATGCTGTTCAAAGTGGTTACGATCAATATGAAGAAACGCAAAGCAGTCTAGTGGGAGCTTCTACAAAATTCAAAACTGAAAATTTTAAAATTACGCCACGGGTCTACTGGAAACGAAATCAAGACATGTACTTGTATGTTCGAGAAAGACCGTCGGTTTATAGAAATTTACATATCTCCAATAAAGTAGGGCTACAAGTCAATGCTTCATATACTTCAAGCGCTGGAATTACAGGTTTTGGAATCGATGCTGCAAAAGTATTTATGACGAGCTCCAATTTAGGAGAACGCGACCGAATGATGGCAAATCTATTTGTTGAACATCGGTTTTCTTTAGCAGATAATCGTTTAGACATTACGCCAGGTGTTTCGGTAAATTACTTTTCTGATTTTAAATTTCATGCGTTTCCTGGGGTGGATTTTGGTTATGCTATTAATGATACATTTAAAGCGTATGCAAATATTGGTTATACTTATAGAGTGCCTACCTATACCGATTTGTATTATGTAGGAAGAACCGATTTAGGAAATGAAAATTTAGAACCTGAAAAGGCACTTTCTGAAGAAATCGGCTTAAAATATTTTGGAACAAACTTCAATGCTTATGTCGCTATCTTTAATAGATCGTCCGATAATTTGATTGATTATACCAAAGAAAATGAAGCCGATAAATGGCAGGCTACAAACTTAAAGAGTTTAACCTCAACAGGAGCAGAACTAAATCTGTCTTCTAGTTTTAAATCGGGGTTATACACTCAAAATATAAGTTTAGGATATACCTATTTAGATGAAAATTTAAACGACATAAAAACGACCTATTCTAAATATGTACTCAACGCATTGACACATCATTTTACGGCAACGGTTCGATCGCAGTTTTTGAAAAATGTATCACAAAGCATCATTTATAAGTTTGCCGAACGTGCCTCAGGAAGCAGCTATAGTGTAGTAGATGTACAGGCTACATTGAATGTTTCTGGGCTTGAACTTTCTGTCATTGGAAATAATATTTTCAATACAGAATATGTGGAAACAGGTTTTGTCCCTATGCCCAAAGGAAATGTTTTGATAGGGGTCAATTATGCGTTTTAAAAGCTAGTTGATAAGCGTATTCACTTTGTCATATACCAACTGTGATTCCCATCCTCTATACAGAAGATAGTTGGTGAGTTTTTTCTTTTTTTTCCACGGATCCGTGTCGGTCAGTGTTGCCGCTTTTTTTTCTGCTAAAGAGTGAAATGTTTGAAGATAGTCATTAGGGTCAATTTCCTGAAGGGCGATTTTAATAATATACTTCGACAGTTGGCGTTGTTTAAGCTCTAAAGTCAATCTTACTTTTCCCCATTTTTTGATGCTAAATTTTCCTCTAACATAGGCTTTAGCAAAACGTTCTTCATTTAGGTAGTTGTCTTCAATGAGTGCCACAATGATAATTTCAATCGCTTCGGGAATCATTCGCATTTGCTTAAGTTTGTGCTCAACTTCTTTGTGACAGCGGTCTTGATAGGCACAATACTTTTGAAGCTTGGAAAGAGCTTCCTCTATGGAATAACTTTTGTGGGTTGGATACATCCTTAGAATTTATATGTAATCGCACAAATCAAATTGGTTCCAGGCGCAGAGATTCCAGAAGAAAAGGTTCTATAGCGTTGATTCGTGATGTTTTCGATAGTTCCTACAGCAGAAAGTGATTTATTAAAATCAAATTGGGTTCTAAGGTTAAGGGTATACCAAGACGGTGCGTAGGGATTGCCTTGTGCGTCTAAAGCAAATATAGAATCTGCTAATTCTGCAGAAATATCTGAACTACGAAGTTCCCCATTATAATTTATAAACCCATCTAGTTGAAATTTGTTGTGTTTCCATATAAGGTGTGCGTCTCCAAAAACAGGCGCTACGTGTCTCACAGGGAGTTCAACTCCGGGAGTTTCTTCTTGTACTCCGTGAACATAGCTGTACTGAGTGGTGAACTTTAAGGCTTTTGAAAATCGAATTTTTAAGCCTGCTTCAAATCCATAAATCCAAGATTGAGAAGCATTTTGAATGGCTTGAACTTCGCTTATTTCTCCATCATAAAACATTTCAGATATGCCATGGATTTCAAAACTTTTACGAACCAATGCATTTTCTAAATAAGTGTAGTAGGCCGAACAATCAAAAACTATAGATTCTTTAACATTGATCGTAACACCAAGCTCTCCACCATAGGCATATTCTGGCTTTAAATTTCCGTTGGGCACCACAACTAATCCTTCTTGAGGGTCAAAGATTTTCCCGATATCATCAATGTTTGGCGCTCTAAAAGCAGTGGTTGCATTTAATTTCCAAAGAAAGATAGGGTTCGGGTTCCAACTGAGTCCAAGAGTGCCTGTAAGTGCACTTGTCTCTAAATCTGCCGTTATAAAAGGAAGGTTATAAAAAGCACTGTTTTCTGTTAAATCAGCGTCGATAGTCACATAGTTATATCGTATTCCCGATTGTATCGTAAGCTTTGAATTCGGCTTGTATTTATGGCTTAGATAGGCGGCTAACGTTTGCCACTTTGAGTCGTTTGGATAACGGGTTGCAATACGTTCCGAAACATTGGTGTCGATGTTTGTTTTATAGGCCGATGAGCCAACTCGATTGTATATATACTCGGCCCCATAAGATATATTAGACCTATTTGAAAGTGATTTATAAAAATCAAAGTTCAAGGAGAGTGCATCTACATTTTCTTCTCTAATTTTTCGAGTATCGGAATTGAATTTTCTATTAATTCGACATTCTTTAAAGTTTTGATAAGCAGAAGATATTTTAATTTTATCATACAAGCTAGATCCGCTACTTAATTTTGTCATTTGTAAGTTAGCAAGAAACCAGTCTTGAGGCCCATAATTCCACTCAGCGAAATGTAAAATCCCTTCTGAATCATAGTTTGCAAGGCGATCGTATCTTGGGTAATCTGAGGTGGTGGAATAATGAAGCCCTAAATCGAATTTTAAATCTTCATTGGCTTTGTAAAGCACTTTTTGAGCAAGATGCATTTGACGAAAATTAGTAAATTTCTGAACTCTTGGAGTTGTATTAGAAACCATCACATCTTGTCCATTAATATGTTCACTGTAATGAAGGCTTAAGTAGTCATCATGACCGTTAGTACCCATCTTTAAATCTCCAAAATCTGAGACACTCACACTGCTATGAAATCCCCATTTTTGAAATCCTAAATTGAAATCTAAATGAGCTGTTTTTTCATTAGTTGCAGAAGCGTATCGAACGGTGCTTCGAGCCGTTAAATTGGGTGTGACAGATTCGGATAGTTTTGGTGTAGTAGTGTAAAAATTCATGACCCCACCAATGGCATCACTTCCATAAATAACAGATCCAGACCCCAATATAACTTCTGTTTTCTCAACATTAAAAGGGTTTATTGACAAAACGTTTTGAACATTTCCACCTCTAAATATGGCATTATTCAGACGCACACCATCTACCATAATTAGCAGTCGGTTTGTAGAAAACCCTCGGATCATTGGACTTCCCCCACCTAACTGACTCTTTTGCACAAAAACCCGGCCGCTATTGTTCAATAAATCGGCACTCGTTTGTGGGTTGGATAATTGAATGTCTTCAGGAGTGATACTAATAATATTTTGAGGAACTTCTTTTTTGCTTTGTTCAAATTTGGAGGCCGATATCACAACTTCATTCAGACTTGTAGCTTTTGGAGAGAGAAAAATAGTGTCTTGAACGTTTAATTTTTGTATTGAAATCTTATGATATGAGAGGTGTTGAAAATGAATTTTATCTTGCAAACTATATGAATCTAAATCAACATTCCCATCAAAATCTGTTATGGCTGTTTTGGTTTTGATGTCATTATAGACTGCAACTCCTGGGATGGGTTGCTTATCCGATTTATTGACTACAATAACTTGTTGGGCAGATGTGCTCAATATAAAAAGTAGTGAAACATAAAGGAATAAACGATTCATCTTAACTGTATACTTGATTTAAAACGGTTAACGATCGGGGGTGTTTAAAGGCGTGTAAATGTAATTTAAAATAGTCTAAAATCATATTAAGTAATTCATGCTTTTGCGAGGAATTTAATTCCTGAAGCATTGTTGTATCAAATTTTGTGCCCAAAAAAGGTTTTAGGAGTTCTAATTTTGAACCTGAGATACAATGTTCTCCATTTTGGAGTTGAAAATTCCCGTTTTCGAGATTAAAATACGGGAGCGAATCATTAGAAGTATCAGGGTTAATTCCTAAAAACTTTGTCAGACCCATTAAAAATTGTTGATGAAACGTCCCTGTTTTTTCTACAGTATCAAACCACAATAAAGTTGTTTCAAGGTATTCAAAAAGAGGAGGGTTGGCTTCTTCTTCATTTAAAATCATCGATAGAATTTCAGCTAAAAATAAGACAACGGTTGATTTAAAAATAGTGGTGTGAAGCGTTTCATAGGGTTTATACAATCGAACTTCTTTAAAATAGTGTAAACTGCGATTGTCTTTATGTTCAGCCTCAATTTCAAGGAGTGTGAGCAATTGAAAATAAGCCGGTTTAAGTTTTCCTTTTTTAGATTTAAGTGCGTTTTTAATCACATAGCTTTTCACTCCAGAGGAGGCTGTGTAACACTTGACAATAAGATCGTTGTCATTATATTTAATCTTTGAGATCACAATGGCTTTCGTTGAAACAACCATTACCGTATGATCATTATTTTTGAAACTTTCGTTTCAAGTGTGTCAAAATCAAAGAAAAGCACTAAATACACTCCTGAAGCCACTGTGTTATTTGCTAAATTTTTACCATTCCAATAGGCGGTTCCACCATCAATTTCTAGGTTGTAATTTTTATACCTCAAATTCACATTAGATTGTGCCTCAGCAACCAAATTACCTTCAATATCAGTAATTTTAATATTGACATTCTCACTTATATTTTTAATTTTAATTTTATCTTCTTCCATATTAAATCCGGGGCGCACAGGGTTAGGATAAACATAAATATCTTCAAGTGTTTCCATAGTCCTTGACCCTCCAGTTGTAAAAGCAACTAAGCCTCGAGTGGTTCCAAAATATACAACGCCGTTTTCAGAATCTAAGGCCATGTCATTCACTCCATTTGAGGGAAGTGGAGAATTGTCTTTGGTGAAATGGTGAATGGTATTCTGCCCATCTGAAGACACGTAGAACACGCCCGCGTCTGCCGTAGAAATCCATTTATTATTTGATCCATCAACGATAATATCTGTAATGAACTGTTGTGCCAAGAGTTCCTGAGGAAGCCCGTCCTCCAGAATAATAATAGGTTCGGTTCTTACAACTTCTTCTGTAAAAAAACTGGAAGTATTATACAGCACTCTGAGTCCTTTGTAAGTCCCAATCCATAGCACATTGTTTTTATCTAAGGCTAACGCTTTTACTGCGGTTGAAGGGAGGTTGGCAATGTCTTCGTCGTTTATGTTTTTTAATACTGTGCCGTTTTCATTGAAGCCAATCAATCCTTTTTTTAAACCGCCGATCCATTTAGTACCGTCTG
>JABAZA010000018.1 GCA_018608725.1 Flavobacteriaceae bacterium | reverse complement strand
AAACAAACAAAAAATCCGAAACTTTCGTTTCGGATTTCTTTTGCGGAGAATGAGGGATTCGAACCCCCGGAGGTGTGACCCTCAACAGTTTTCAAGACTGCCGCATTCGACCACTCTGCCAATTCTCCAATGGGCTGCAAATATAAAGGGGTTTTTAGTTCTATCAAATACTTTTAGGAATTATTTTTGAATTTTTTTTGGTTTATTTTTAAGCAATTATTAAGACTAATTTTTGTCAAACCGCTTTAAAATTATATACTTTTGAAAAAAAAATCTACATATGGATATTATAAAAGCCCTTGAATGGCGCTATGCAACTAAAAAATTTGATTCTGAAGCCATTATACCCGATGAAACCATTGAATTGCTTAAACATGCGTTTAATTTAACAGCGAGTTCTTATGGACTTCAACCAGTAAAATTACTCATTGTTAGCAATAAATCAACTCTTAACGATTTGGTTCCACTGTCTATGAATCAAAAACAAGTGGGGCAGGCGTCTCATTTATGTGTCTTTTGTGTTGAGACAACTATTGATGAAGCCTATATCAGAGCATTTTTTGATCGAATTATTTCTATAAATAATACACCAGACGAGGTTTTGAATCCGTTTCGAACGAGTGTTATCAATAGTTTCAAACAGAAATCTGACGATGCTGTTTTTAAATGGGGAGCAAAACAAGCCTATTTAGCTATGGGAAATATGCTCACGGTTTGTGCTACTCAGGGTGTTGATGCCTGTCCAATGGAGGGATTTGACCCCGTTGAATACGATCGTTTTTTTAAGCTTAATGAACAAGGCTTACGATCTGTATTGGTGATGCCAATAGGCTATCGTGCTTCAGATGATATGTTTGGCACATTGAATAAAGTACGCAAACCTCTAAATGAATCAATTATAGAATTTAAATAAACTTTCTATGCCTGGATTTGAACTCTTTGGCGATGCCGAACGAAACGAAGTAAACGATGTTTTAGATAGTGGTGTTTTAATGCGCTATGGATTTGACGGTATGCGTCAAGGTCACTGGAAAGCAAAGGAATTAGAACACGCCATTCAATCACGTTTTGATGTGAAACATGCCCAACTCCTTTCAAGCGGAACCGCTGCGGTGAGCTTAGCTCTCGCATCTGCAGGAATTGGTGCTGGTGATGAAGTAATTATGCCATGTTTTACTTTTGTGGCAAGTTTTGAAGCCATTCTCATGTTGGGAGCAGTTCCGATACTTGTGGATATTGACGATACATTGACTTTAGACATCGAATCTGTTCAAGCGGCAATTACACCAAAAACCAAAGCGATCATGCCGGTTCACATGTGTGGGAGTATGGCTAATTTAGATGCTTTAAAGCAAATATGTGATTCGCATAATTTAGTTCTTATCGAAGATGCCTGTCAAGCCATAGGAGGGACCTACAACGGAAAAGCACTTGGAACCATTGGTGACCTTGGTTGTTTTTCGTTTGATTTTGTAAAAACAGTCACTTGTGGCGAAGGGGGTGTGGTTATTACCAACAACAAAGAATTTTATACCCATGCAGATCAATTTAGTGATCATGGACACGATCACATAGGAAACGATAGAGGGGCAGAAACCCATCCAATTCTAGGTTATAATTTCCGTATTTCGGAATTGAACGCTGCTGTTGGTGTTGCACAATTCAGTCGTTTGGATGAATTTCTAGCGATTCAAAAAAAGCATTATACAATTATCAGAAATGAGTTGTCAACAATAACTGGCGTCACTTTTAGAACAGTTCCAGAGGGTGGTGTAGAAAGTTATGCGTTTTTAAACTTCTTTCTCGACGATTTAGAAACGGCCCGAATGGTAAACCAAGCGTTTAAAACCAATGGAATTGATGTGTGTTTCCATTATTATGATAACAACTGGCATTACATCCGAAAATGGGAGCATCTTACAACCCAAAAATCGTTGTTTCCACTAAGTCAGGAAGTCAAAGATGGCTTGTCCTATCTAACAGATAAAACATTTGAAAAGTCCGATCATTTTATCGGACGAAATTTATCGTGTTTGATAAAATTATCATGGACAGAAGCGGAGGTGAAGCAAAGAGCCCAAACTATGGCAAAACTAATTCGTGAAGTGATTGCTTAGTAATTAATATAGTCCACAATTTCTAATCCGTAACCAATAATCCCTACACGTTTTGTTTGTTCACTATTCGATATAAGACCTAACTTGTGAATATTTAGATCGTGAAGGATTTGTGCCCCAATTCCAAAATCTTTTGAATCCATTTTAATGCTGGGTGCTTTGGTGACTGTTCCTTTTTGTTGGGTATTTTTCACAATTTCTAAGCGCTTCAATATATTGTTGGGTTGACTCACCTGATTAATGAATAGAATAGCACCTTTTCCATGTTTATTAATTAACTTAAACATTCCATCAAGTTGTTGATCGGCATCATTAGTTAGTGTGCCTAAAACATCGTTATTTACGAGAGAAGAATTAATGCGTGTTGGAACGGTTTCATTTGTACTCCAAGTCCCTTTTGTTAAGGCAATATGAACCGAATTATTTGTAGTTTGTTGATACGCTCTCAATCTAAAATCCCCAAAACGTGTTTCAATTTGGAAGTCTTGTTTTTTCTTGATTAGCGAGTCGTGTTCCATTCGATAGGCGACTAAATCCTCAATAGATATTATTTTTAAGTCAAATTTTTCTGCCACGACCCTTAACTCAGGTAAGCGCGCCATTGAGCCATCATCATTCAAAATTTCAACTAAAATTCCTGCAGGTTCTAATCCTGCTAAACGTGCTAAATCTACCGCAGCTTCAGTATGTCCTGTCCGACGTAGAACGCCTCCGTTTTTTGCTTTTAAAGGAAAAATATGACCCGGACGTCCTAAATCATGCGGTTTGGTATTTGGATCCACTAAAGATTTAATTGTTTTAGAACGGTCTGAAGTAGAAATTCCAGTCGTACAACCGTTTCCAATTAAATCAATAGAAACTGTGAACTGAGTGTTGTGTAAAACCGTATTGTTCTGTACCATCATATTAAGACCTAATTCATCACATCGGGTTTCCGTAAGAGGCGCACAAATTAAACCGCGACCATGGAGCGCCATGAAATTGATCATTTCTGGAGTTACTTTTTCGGCAGCGGCAATAAAATCACCTTCATTTTCTCTATTTTCATCATCAACTACAACCACCACTTTCCCCAGTCGAATGTCATTAATTGCGTCTTCTATACTGTTCAATTTAGTTTTTGATTTGTGCTCTGTAATTGACATTGTGTTTTTAATTTTGGGTAAAGATATTACAAGTAATCCATTCGTTAAGATATTTTCAATAAATCTTCTTTCATTTTCTTAACAAAATAGGGTCTGTAAAGAAAAAATAATGGAATCCCTAGAATAATGAAAACGAAAGAATTTGTCAAAAACTTGATGGATAATAATTTATAAAAATCAGATTGATTAGAAGTTGTTTTTTGGAATACGACTACAAAGAATAAAAGAGTCAAAACGGCAATTCCGCTCATAATTTCTCCCATTACAGGAATACCATTGTTACTTAAAACTGATCCCCCAAACCCCAGTATGATTGTGAGTATATTTAAGACCAATGCGAGTTTAGAATGTTCTTTAAAATCAATAAAAAGCCGCAATGCATTTTCATATTTTTGGTTGGACAAATCACCAGTCATTTTAAGTTGCAATTCGCTTATGCCTCTCGAATTTAAGATTTTTAGGGCTGTTTTCTTATAATTTAAAGAGAGTCCAAATTGTCTGAAATTTTTTACAATGTCAATCAATTTCTCATTTTCAAAGCTCTCTAATTCAGAAGTGTTTTCTGAAGTAAGTTGTTGTGTGTTTACAATTTCACTATCTGATTTGGAGGCGACTAATTGTTTTAAAGGAATTAGAACACTATCAAAATCGATCAATGCACGATCTTTTGTAGCACGATTTGTGAGATAGATACTAAAAGGGAGGAGAATTAGTGAGGAGAGCCATGCTGCTAAAACGGGATCTACACTGCTATCTTCTGAACTGTTTTTGGCAAATAGCCCAATAAAGTGATAGGTTAAAAATATGAGTATAGCAATAATCAACGGCAGTCCAATTCCCCCTTTTCGAATCAATGCTCCCAATGGAGCTCCTACAAAAAACAGAATAATGCAAGAGAGTCCCAAGGCAAATTTATCATGAAGCGCTACAACATGTTTATTAACATTTACTAGGGTGTTTAACATTGTTTTTGACTTGGATGTCAAATCTTTTTTAGCTGTTTTAATGGTGTTCAATGCTAACTCAATTATTTGAATACTTTTGCGTTCTTCGTATAACTTTAAAACATCAACGGTTTCAGTTATCGAATCCATTTCGCTCAGTTTGTAGTTAAGGTTTAATGTATGGTGATTGGTACGCTTTAGCATTGTTTCAGAAAACGTTTCTAGAATATCACTTCTCTTAGTGTTTAGAGAGTCGATAGCAGTCTTTAAATCCGTAACATTTAACATCGTATGTTTTGTAATACTTTCCTTACTTTCAAAATCAATATCGTTGAATTGAGACACATCAATATTGATGATATATTTTTCAAAAGTACTTTTTACTTGTGGTCTATTTTTGGTACGCTTTGTATAATCTTTATCTTGAATTTCATCATAATAATTACCATCAAACAATACGAGTTGTAATACGTCTGAGTTTTCATCACTGACAAACTCCCCAGTATTCGCTTTAATGACCGTAAAATTACCTCTTGCATTTCCTTTTTTTTGATGAATAATGACATCTCTTAAAAACTCCCCATTTTCACCACTTTTCTCAGCAACTTTTATATTTATATCATTTAATTGATTGAACTGACCTTCTGCAATGGCCATTGCAGGTTTTACTTTAGCAATATTTTTTCGAAGGCTGTAAAAATTAAACTCCGCAAAAGGAATCACACTGTTGGCAAAGAAAAAACTAATCACTGCCAAAAACACAATAAATACACTTAGGCTTTTCATAGCACGCTGCAATGATATTCCAGTAGATTTCATGGCTGCAAATTCATAGTTTTCCGAAAACCCTCCAAAGACCATGATAGAGGCCAAAAGAATGGTCAGTGGCAAAACCAACACGACTATTCGAGGGGATACATAGATTAAGAATTTGAGAATGACTTCAATTTCTAAATCTTTCCCTGCAAGCTCGGAAATATAAACCCAAAGGGATTGTAAAATAAAAATCATCATCAGTATTGTGAAGACACTGAAAAATGTTTTTAGATAGGTAGTGAGAATGTAGCGGTCTAAAATTTTCAAACTTAAGCTTAATCTAAATTATTGATATAATAGTCACTATATTTTGCAGCATCAAACGTAAATAAGGTTTCAGACAAAGGTTGATTGATTTTAAAAGCGTTGATGGTCAATGTTGTTTTGGTACCATTACTTCCAATCTCGATTAAATTATATACATGTTTGGTATTTGTGTCTATTCCCAATAATACATAGCTAATTTCACTATTTGAATCAATAGGATTTAATTTGATATATTGAATTTTTCGACCTCTAACATTTTGAATGATATCCATTTTATAATTATAGCCTTCTTCGTAAAATGTGAGTAATTGACTCGGAGTGATGGTGTTTTCTTCAGTAGTGTTTTGCTTGGAAATAGTCACTTCCTCATCTTCAGGACTGATTGTAATTAGTTTTTCACCGTCAAATATTCTTGTGATTCCTAGAATATTTAACACATAGTTATCGCCTACCAAGGTAATATCTCCACGTGTATCTTGATGAATATTTTCTTCGCTATTGTCCAAGGCATACTTAAACTCTAACACCATATTGTCGTACTCATTTACTTTAGCACTCATTTCATTTAAAAGCGTTTGTGCATCAGGATCTCGATTTTGTGCATGACAAAATCCAATTATTAAAGTCAGTATAAAAGTTGTAAAATTCTTCATTTTTATTCAATTTCTTGATCCAATAATTGATTTAGTGCTGTAAAATCGGGGATGAGTACTTGCCGTGCTTTACTGCCTTCAAATGGGCCAACAATCCCTGCGGCTTCTAATTGATCAATTAAACGTCCTGCTCTGTTATAACCAAGTTTTAATTTACGTTGTAATAAAGAAGCAGACCCTTGTTGAGCGGTTACAATGACTTCTGCAGCTTCTCTAAAGAGTTGATCTCTTTCGTCGATATTATTATCAAGACTTGTGCCAGATTCTTCACTGATGTATTCTGGTAACAAATAAGCACTGGGATAGGCTTTTTGAGATCCAATATAATCGGTTAGTTTTTCAACTTCCGGTGTGTCAACAAAGGCACATTGAATACGAATCATATCATTTCCTTGGGTGTATAATAAATCTCCTCGTCCAATCAACTGATCTGCACCAGAACTGTCAAGAATAGTTCGAGAATCAATTTTAGAAGTCACTCTAAATGCGATACGCGCAGGGAAGTTGGCTTTAATAATTCCTGTAATTACATTCACTGATGGGCGTTGGGTAGCTACAATCAAATGAATTCCAATAGCCCTTGCCAACTGTGCCAAACGTGCAATAGGAGTTTCTACTTCCTTTCCTGCGGTCATAATTAAATCGGCAAATTCATCAACAACTAATATGATATAGGGTAAAAATTTATGCCCATCATTTGGGTTGAGTTTTCGCGATTTGAATTTTTCGTTATATTCTTTGATATTTCTGCAAAATGCATTTTTAAGCATCTCATAACGGTTATCCATCTCAATACATAACGAATTTAAGGTATTGATAACCTTTGTGTTGTCGGTAATAATAGCATCTTCACTATCTGGAAGTTTTGCTAAATAATGCCGCTCAATTTTATTAAATAGTGTTAGTTCAACTTTCTTTGGATCAACCAAAACAAACTTCACTTCTGCAGGGTGTTTTTTATAAAGTAAAGAGGTGAGAACAGCATTCAGTCCAACAGATTTTCCTTGTCCTGTTGCGCCTGCCATAAGAAGGTGAGGCATCTTAGCTAAATCGACTACATAGGTTTCATTGCTAATTGTTTTCCCTAAAGCAATCGGGAGTTCCATTTCTGATTTCTGAAATTTTTGAGAGGCGATTACAGAATGCATGGAAACAATTGTTGCATTTTTGTTAGGTACTTCAATACCAATGGTTCCACGACCAGGTATTGGAGCAATAATTCGAATGCCCAATGCAGAGAGCGAAAGTGCTATATCGTCTTCTAAATTCTTAATTTTTGAGATTCGAACTCCGGCTTCAGGAATGATTTCATAAAGAGTAACTGTTGGTCCAATCGTTGCTTTTATGTTTGCAATCCCAATCTTATAATTGTTGAGGGTTTCAACAATTTTATTTTTATTTTCTTCTAATTCCTCTTGGTTGATAGTAATTCCTTCAGAATCATACTGTTTAAGCAAATCTAAAGAGGGAAATTTAAACTTTGACAGTTCTAAAGTGGGGTCAACCTCACCAAAGTCTTCTACTAATTTTGAAGCAAGGTTATCTGTTTCAGATAATTCTTCAACACTGGCTTCAATTTTCATTTCTAAAGGTGCCTCTTCATTTTTATTGGCTACACTAGGTTCTTCAGTTGGAGAATTTACTTCCAAATCACTAGGAGAATCAATACTTGAGTGGTTAGATATTGTAGGTTCTAGGTTTTCTAAAGAAACTTCAAATGCTGATTTTGTAGAGTCATTTTCTTCAGAAATAGACTCATTAATGGAAGTAGAAGAATCATTTTCTTCTGATAATTCAGATTGGAGTTCTTTTTTGGTGCGTACAAAAAGGTGTGCAATTTGTTGTGGACCTACTTTAAATCGCAGGGCGATATACACGATAAAACAAAATATTAATAATAATGCAGTTCCAATCTTCCCAACGTAGTCTTGTAGTAGTAAATTTAATTCGAATCCGATAACGCCTCCTAATTTTGGAGCCATCTCAAAAGCAAATCCAAATAAAATCGATCCCCAAATAATCACAAGTGTTCCCCAAAACCAGTTTCGCCACAAGCGTTTTTTTGAAGAATTTATCAATACAGAAATTCCTGATAAAAATAATAAACCAGAAAATAAAAATGAGGAAATTCCAAATCCTTTATAAATGAGTAATTCACTGACCCAAGCCCCAACTTTACTAAGCCAGTTATTAGTTTCTACCGTCCTGTTAGTGAAGTCACCAAGAACACTTTGGTCACTTTCTCCTGTAAATAAATAGGAGAGAAGCGCTATAAATAGTAAGATTCCAAGGATCACCAAAAAACTTCCCAGCACTAATTTTTGAGAATTTGTGAGGGTAAACTTAAGTTTTGAGAACTGTTTTTGGGTAGTCTTAGTTGTTGATTTTCTAGCCATTGCTCTTTCGCTGGTTTTAACAAAAATACAAATTACTTGCGTTTATCCTATCAATGGATGCTGTTTTGTTTGTAACAATATTTTATGCTTAATTTATTTATCAAATTGGTTTTTTGTAGTTAGACGATTGAATTGAATGATAAGAAGTGCAATGCCAAATAAAACGACGCCACATATTAAGTATAAACGTATTTTTTCAGCAACGTTTAAAAGCGACAGAACCACTCCAATGATTAGAACACTAATCCCTATTAATACTAAATAATTCCGTGTCATTTGGGTTAGTTTGTCTGTATCAATTTTCTTTTTTTCTTCGTTAGTCAGGGTGTTATATCCTGCGATTAAATCGGGGTTGTTTTTTACAATTAGCCCTGATAAAATTAAAATTATAGCCGTAATTATACTTGCATAAATCATTAAACGAAAATTAGTGAACACTCAAATTTAATAATTTAACACCATAAAAACTGTTTATATTTATGTAAATTTGAACTTGAATATTAGATCATGGAAAAAGACTTAGGGGATTACCGAAAATCCTATAAAAAAGGAGCACTTCTAGAAACGGCTATTTCTGACAATCCAATGGAGTTGTTTCAGAAGTGGTTTCATGAAGTAGATACACATTTTCAACAAGATGAAACAAATGCGATGACTATTTCAACCCTTGGGTTGGACGGCTTCCCCAAAAATAGAGTGGTACTTTTAAAAAAATACACTTTTGAAGGCTTTATTTTTTATACGAATTATGAGAGCGAAAAAGGAAAAGCGATGGACGTTAACCCTAATGTATGTCTTTCATTTCATTGGGCAGCTGCCGAACGTCAGGTTATTATAAAAGGAACGGCCGAAAAAATAGCAGAAAACCTTAGTGATGGCTATTTTGAATCGCGTCCTAAAGGAAGTCAATTAGGAGCGATGGCTTCTCGTCAAAGTTCTGTGATAAAGAACAGAGATGTATTGGAAGCAAAATTAAAATCCTTAGAGATGGAATACGAAACCAAAGCAATTTCTCGTCCTAAGTTTTGGGGAGGATTTATGGTCAAGCCCATCGAAATTGAATTTTGGCAGGGTAGGGAAAATAGACTTCATGACCGGATTCGTTATCAATTACAAGCAGATTTCTCTTGGAAAATTGAGCGTTTATCTCCTTAAATTATTATGAAGACAATTGTTTTTATACGTCATGCAAAATCGTCTTGGAGGTACCAACTTCCAGATGAAAAACGACCACTCAATAAACGAGGATTATTTGATGCGGAATTTATGTCGTCACTTGATGTTGTAAAGTCATTTCAGCCCGATGCTGTATTTTGTAGTACGGCAAAACGCACTCGAGAAACCTGTCGATTTTTCTTAAAAAATGCCGTTTTACCTAAAACCGAAGTACAGTATTCTGATCGATTGTATGATTTTAGCGGGGCAGGTCTAGAAGCATTTATCCATACGATGAATCCTCATTTGTCAAACGTATTTATCTTTGGTCATAACCATGCATTAACAGCTGTTGTGAATGCCAAAGGCGACCAATTTATAGAAAATATTCCTACATGTGGAGTTGTCAAAATAAATTTTAAAACAAACAATTGGAGCGACTGTTCTGATGGAGTTGTTGAATATAAGTTGTTCCCTAAAAACCTAATTCCTTAGGAGTTAAACTAGCCGTGAATCGTTTCGTTGACACTCAATGTTTTCATGATTTCTGCTTCAAACTCTAGCAACGCTTCCCATTTTGTATCGACTTCTTTGCGTTCGCCATATTGTCTAGCAAACCCTAAAAATGAGCTGTAATGGTTTGCTTCGCTAATCATTAATTTTCTATAGAATTTAGCAAGTTTTTTATCTTCTAGATGTTCAGATAACAGTCTAAAGCGTTCACAACTTCTTGCTTCAATCAATGCGGCATACAACAAGCGATGTACCAATTGAGTGGTTCGACTTCCTCCTTTCGGAAAAAATTGAAGTAAACGAGATACATAATCGTCTTTTCGATCGCGACCCAAAGTAAATCCACGTTCTAAAATTAGATCGTGAACCATCTTAAAATGACTCATCTCTTCTTCTACCAAAGCAATCATTTCTTGGACTAATTCTGTGTATTCAGGAAAACTTACGATTAATGATATGGCAGTACTGGCTGCTTTTTGTTCACAAAAGGCATGATCTGATAAAATTTCTTCTATATTTTTTTCAGCAATGTTTACCCATCTTGGGTCTGAAGGTAACTTTAATCCAAGCATAACTTTATAAATCTAAATCAAACGTTTTGCGTAACAGTTCAACATGTTTGTTTTTTTCTACTAATTTTTGATACTTATCTTCTGGAGTGTAAGCATATTGTTTCTCGAGCGTTTCATTGACACTAATGTCTAATGTAAGTGAGAAATTATTGACGGATTTTCGTAAGTACTGTAATAATTCGAATTGTTGACGTTCTACTTCAATTTTATTGGTTGTATTTGGAAATTCCAATCGAATTGTATTTTCATTGATGAGTTTTGGGGTGTCAATTTGAAGAATTGCCGCAAGATTGTATTTACCGTCGGCTTCTAATTTAGTGACAAAAATATTCCAAAACTTGATAAGTGTTTCTAAGGTAAACGGATCATTTGGCAGATCTTCTTCGTCAACGGTGACTTCCATTAGTTTAATTTGGTGCTCTTTTTTCTTTCGAATACTACTGAGCGACAATCCGGAAGTGGGACGTTGTGTACTTTTAATGATGGGGGTGGGCAATTCTTTTTTTAAATAAGTGGCTTTGGGTTCTTCCACTTTTTCAACAACTTTTGGAGTTTCCTTGATGGGTTTTTGAGTCGGAGTTGTGACGGGGGGTGTGACCTTTACTTCTGGAATATTTTTAGACCTAAAGTAAGACGCAGGAATTATGAATCCGCTAGGCTTTTTTTTTTCTCCATCAAAAGTGATAGAGGCAAGCTGCATTAAACAAAGTTCGACCAACAGCCGCTGGTTTTTACTCGTTTTATATTTGAGATCACAATCATTTGCCAGTTCAATAGCATGAATTAAAAATGCTTGTGAAGTGGACTCAGATTGTGTTTTGTAGGCTGCTTTTGTGTCTTCACCAACTTCGAGCAATTCAATTGTTTGGGGTGTTTTACAAACCAATAAATCTCTAAAATGAGATGCTAAGCCTGTAATAAAATGATGCCCGTCAAATCCTTTGGAAAGGATTTGATTAAAATGCAGAAGTAAATCAGGAATTTTATTAGACAAAATTAAATTTGTTGCTTCAAAAAAGGTGTCGTAATCTAAAACGTTTAGATTTTCTGTCACTGCTTTACGTGTTAGTTCTTTCCCTGAAAAACTAACAACTCTGTCAAATATTGAAAGAGCATCTCGCATGGCACCATCTGCTTTTTGAGCGATGATATGCAAGGCATCGTCTTCTGCCGTTATACCTTGTTCTTTAGCAATTACCTTTAAATAATTTTTAGCATCTGTGACATTGATTCTTTTGAAATCAAAAATCTGACAGCGCGAGAGAATCGTTGGGATGATTTTATGTTTTTCGGTGGTTGCTAAAATAAAGATACAATGCTTTGGGGGTTCTTCTAAGGTCTTCAGAAAGGCATTAAAAGCCGAAGCGGTCAACATATGTACTTCATCAATGATATAGACTTTATAGCTCCCCACTTGTGGTGGAATCCGAACTTGTTCGGTCAGGCTTCTAATATCGTCTACAGAATTATTGGACGCAGCATCCAATTCAAAAATATTAAAGGCAAAATCTTCATTTTCATTGTTAGTGCCATCACTATTAATCATTTTGGCAAGAATCCGAGCACAAGTAGTTTTACCAACCCCTCTAGGGCCAGTAAACAATAAGGCCTGTGCAAGGTGGTTTTGATCAATAGCATTTTTTAATGTATTGGTAATGGCAGACTGCCCCACAACATCTTCAAATGTTTGAGGTCTGTATTTTAATGCCGATACAATAAAAGGTTCCATAAAAATCTTATTAAAACAAATTTAAAAATTCACAGCCGACTGCGTAAATTAAACCCAGATAAATTAAAAGGAGTTATTAACAATTTATGTATTTTTGCCGTAAAGCAGATCGCCTTATCGCTGTTCGTTTTAAAACGAAGGGAGGAAAGTCCGGACACCATAGTGTATTATAGTGGCTAACGGCCATCAGTCGTAAGGCTAGGAAAAGTGCAACAGAAAGAATGTACAGGTTAAGCTGTAGTGAAACCAGGTAAACTCTATAAGGTGCAATGTCATGTATATCAGTGCTTGAGCGCGACACGTGCGATGCTGAAGGGTAGGCAGCTAAAGTTTACTGGTAACAGTAAACGTAGATAAATGATAAGGGTCACATTTTTGTGATACAGAATCCGGCTTATAGATCTGCTTTTTTTAATTTTCAAAAAAACTAAATCGGTTACCACCATATCCTTTTACTTCTGTAAACTGAGGAGCAGAAGATAAATCGGTGTGTTTGGAATGTTCTATAATTAGCACACCCTCAGTTTCTAAGAGTTTATTTTGAAATACAAGTTCAACGATTTTTAAAAACCTTTCAAGTTCAAGTTCATAAGGAGGATCGGCAAAAATAATTGTTTGGGGTTGTTTTGTTTTTTCTAAAAATCCAAAGACGTCTGCTTTTATAACTTGGATAGGCATGTCAAATCCTTCAGAAGTTTGAGAAATAAATTTTGTACAATGAAAATTTTGATCTACTGCCACAATAGATTCCGTTCCTCTTGAAGCAAATTCATAGCTAATATTTCCAGTACCTGAAAATAAATCCAATACAGAGATGTCATGAAAATGATATCGGTGGTTGAGGATATTAAACAGTGCTTCTTTTGCCATATCAGTTGTAGGACGTACAGGTAGTTTTTTTGGTGCCATAATTCGTCTGGCCTTAAACGTTCCTGAAATAATTCGCATTATAAGCTGTTTAAGAGTGTGAAATGTTTAGAACTCGCACCGGTACTGTAAAGCATTGCGTCTTTTGATAATAGACTGACGTGCCTTACATATTTGTATGCAATCTTAAAAAGGGGGTCATTTTTATCAACGGATCCCATTAATACTACTGGGAATTCTTCTGGGTTGAGCTGTAATTGCTCGGCAGTGAATAGGAGGTAATAGATAAAATCTTCTTTGGTGTTGTATTCAAAACGGTTATAAAACTTTAATTTATTGTTGTCAACGACAATAATTTCAAAATGTGAGTTCTCAATATTGAGATACATTTTCAATGATTTTGAGTTTTTTTCAAGAGTTAGCACACGATTTAAAAGGATGGTGGCACTGTGTTTATATACAAAACTTCCAAAACGTTCAAATATAAAATTATTGATATTTACAAGTGGTACATATACAACCATAAGATCTTCAATTGAAAGAGGATCGTAAGTGATAAAATCTGTTTTTAATATTTTGGTATTAAATTTAAGATAATCCACTAGGTTGGTTTCGTCAAACAAAGGTTTAGGAACTAGGGTCGCTAATTCATTATCGTGAATGACAGTAACACTTCCAAATGGTTTTTGGAGGTCTTCAGTGCTATTGAAACTATGTGTAAGTTGGTCTAAAAGAGCTTGTGGGGTTTGTTTCTTATCAAAATTAACCGACTCCAAAAATTCAATTTTTGAGTCCATTGTGTTTAAAACAAAAAAAGAAAGTCCATTCAAGTTTACCTGAATGGACAATTCATATATAGAATCTGATATGTTATTGTTGCTTAGAATAATTTTTTGGCCAGTTTCCATTAGTATTTATTTCATCCATAGACCCTACTTTAAGAGTAGGTCCATTAACGCCTTCTACAGATTTAACTTCAGATTCAAGTTCAACAAAGTTTTTATCTTGGTCAAATAAAAGTATTTTTTTAGAAACGGAAGCTTCAAATACAGGAATGTTAATTCCATTTTGTTCTAAAAGTCCTGCTTTTAGTTCAAATTTCTGACCATCATCTAATGTAGGAATATTCATCATTGTTTTGTAACGTGGATCAGCTCCAAACAAAGAGTCTTTTACAGAAACAAATCCAAGTGTATCAATGATTACTATTTCTTTTGTGGTGTCAACACCATAAAGACGTGTTAGTTTTTCATCAATTATTGTAGAATCTCTTCGTTGTGTAATCGTGAATTTTTCAGTTTCAATGAATTTCACTAAACTATCCCAATTTGCTTGAAATTGACCAGTTACAGTTCTGTGCGCTAATTCAGAATCTCTGATATCCTTAAGGTTTTCGATGACTACTTTATAACGCTGCTCTTTTATTTTATTAAAATTAATTTTTCCATAAATAGAAAAAATAAGTATGTACCCTAAATAAATACTAAGCCCCCAAAGACCAGCAAGAATTAAGGATTTGTATTTTTTTGGATTGTATTTATCAATAAGATAAATAATTCCAATGGCAAAAATAATAGCAACAATGATTATTACAAAAGATTTCATATTTTTTTATAAGTTGTAATGAGACTTCACAAATCTACAATTTTTTTTTATTCAATAAAGTGAATGTTACTAAAAATCATTTCTATATTTGAATAAAATAATATCTGCGATATAATTCAATGGATTCAAACGAATTTTATAAACTACTAAAAACCAGTTTTCCCTTTACGCCAACGGCTAAGCAAAACATTGGTTTACAACAACTTTCAAATTTTATTTTTAGTAAGGTTGCCAATGAAATATTCGTTTTAAAGGGTTTTGCCGGTACTGGAAAAACAACGATTATTGGGGGCATCGTAAAAAATTTATGGAACGCTCAAAAAAATGCAGTTTTACTAGCACCAACAGGGCGTGCAGCGAAGGTTATTAGCAATTATTCACAGAAAGAAGCCTTTACTATTCACAAAAAAATTTATGTGCCACGTTCCGAAAAAAATGGAAAAATCTCTTTTGTACTCGCTCCAAACAAGCATAAAAAAACACTTTTCATTGTGGATGAAGCCTCTATGATTTCAGACATATCCAATCAAGCAAAATTATTTGGAACAGGGGCATTGTTAGACGATTTAATTCAATATGTGTATTCTGGTTTTCAATGTAAGTTGTTATTAATAGGAGATACTGCACAATTGCCCCCAGTCAAGTTAGATCTAAGTCCAGCGTTAAATGAATCTAATTTAGAACTCAATTACAACAAAGAAGTTATTCGTTTAGAATTGGATGAAGTGGTTAGACAAGGGGAAGACTCTGGAATTTTATTTAATGCAACCCATTTGAGGGAAGCCATCTCCAACTCGTATTTTGATTCTTTTGAATTCAATCTTAATGGGTTTAAAGATATTGTACGATTAAATGATGGTTATGAAATTATGGATGCCATTAATGATGCTTATAGCAATTTAGGAAATGAAGAAACAGCTTTAATTGTACGATCTAATAAACGTGCAAACCTATATAATGAGCAAATCCGTTCGCGTATTTTGTTTAATGAAAACGAATTAACTGCAGGTGATTTTTTGATGATTGTTAAAAACAATTACTTCTGGTTAAAGCCCACAAGTGAGGCTGGGTTTATAGCCAATGGAGATATTATTGAAGTTTTGGAAGTTTTTAGTGTTAAAGAACTCTATGGTTTTCGTTTTGCAGAAGTTAAAATACGCATGGTAGATTATCCTAAAATGCGTCCGTTTGAAACCGTTTTAATGTTAGATACAATCACTCTAGAAACGCCTTCATTACCCTATGAAGAATCCAATAAATTATATCAAGAAATTTTAAAAGATTTTGAAGATGAACCTTCTTCTTATAAACGTTTTTTAGGAGTTAAAAAAAGTAAATATTTGAATTCACTTCAAGTGAAATTTTCTTATGCAATCACCTGTCATAAGTCACAAGGAGGGCAGTGGGATACTGTATTTGTTGAGCAACCCTATTTGCCCAATGGAATCGATAGAGACTATTTGAGATGGCTTTATACGGCTGTAACACGCGCTAAAGAAAAGTTATATCTAATTGGTTTTAAAGATGATTTTTTTGAAAGTTAAAACATATTTTTTTCAATAACGAATCAAAAAAATTGTACTTTTGAGTTTGAAATAATTTTAATATCAAATGAAAGTAATAGCAATGATTCCTGCCCGTTATAGTGCGTCTCGTTTCCCCGGAAAATTGATGCAAGACCTTGCAGGCAAAAGTGTCATTCTCAGAACTTATGAGGCTACAATTAAAACTAATTTGTTTAGTGCTGTTTATGTTGTCACTGATAGTGAGATTATTTCAAATGAAATTACTAATCATGGTGGTAATGTTATAATGAGCCAAAATAAGCATGATTCAGGGAGTGACCGAATTGCGGAAGCCGTACAAAATGTAGATTGTGATATCGTGGTTAATGTTCAAGGTGATGAACCGTTTACCGAACGTATGAGTTTACAAAAAGTTTTAAGTGCTTTTGAAAATGATCCAAATGAAGAAATTGACTTAGCTTCTTTAATGGTTCACATTACCGATGCGGATGAAATACAAAATCCTAACTCAGTAAAAGTAATTGTTGATCAACGCAATTTTGCATTGTATTTTTCAAGAAGCCCCATTCCTTTTCAAAGAGATAAAACAATAGAAACGAAGTATTTTAAACACAAAGGCATCTATGCATTTAGAAAAAAAGCCTTGCTAGATTTCACAAAACTACCAATGCAAATGTTGGAAGCCTCAGAGAAAATAGAGTGCATTCGTTATTTAGAGTTTGGAAAGAAAATAAAAATGGTAGAGACGGATATTCAAGGCATAGAAATTGATACGCCTGAAGATTTAGAACGTGCCAAGGGTTTATTGAAAAATAATTAATTTAATAGAAATTGAAGAAGAAGTTAGATTTAGGTAGTTGGAATCGCAAACATCATTTTAATCATTTTAATGCATTAGCAGACCCGTACTTTGCTGTAACAATTCCCTTTGATGTGTCTTTAGCTTACAAAAAATCAAAGGATACAGGATCAAGTTTTTTTGCAATCTATCTTCATGACTGTATGAAAGCAATTAATGCTGTTGAAAATTTTAAATACAGAATTGTTGACAACGACGTTTTTGAGTACGATGTTATTCACGCTTCTGCAACCCTGTCAAGAGCTGACAATACTTTTGGCTTTAGTTTTATTAATTTCTCAGAGAGCTTTCAAGAATTTAACACAAACATTCAAAAAGAAAAACAACGCATTAACGATTCTACAGAACTTTATCCTCCAGTAAATGGATTAGATTGTATTCATTGCTCTGCATTGCCTTGGTTTTCTTTCACCTCCCAAAAAGAGCCTTTTTCAGGCGTTAAAGATTCAGTGCCCAAATTCGCATTTAGTAAAACCTACAAAAAAAATGACTCACTCATGATGAATGTAGGAATCAATGTAAATCATGCCTTAATAGACGGATATCATGTTGGGCAGTTTGCTGAGCTATTTCAAAAAAATCTTAACCACTAATAGAAAATTATTATCAACTAATTTTAACTCATTATGAAAATGAATTTTAAAAATTTCCCAATGGTTTCCAAAGTTGTCTTTGGTCGTGGAAGTTTTACCCAGTTAGTTGAAATTATATCCCCAAAGCGTCAGAGTGAGAGTGCTCCTTTTATTTTTCTTGTCGATGCGGTATTTGAAAATAATTCTTCTTTAATTTCAAAAATCCCATTACTTTATAAAGACCAAATTATTTTTATTTCATCCAATGAAGAACCCAAAACTTCACAAGTAGATCGTTTGGTTGAAGATATTATTTTAAGCTCGAGTGTATTACCATCGGGAATTATAGGAATAGGAGGGGGAACCCTTTTAGATTTGGCCAAAGCAGTTGCTTTGATGCTTACCAATAATGGATTAAGCCATGAGTATCAAGGTTGGGATTTGATAAAAAATAAAGGAATCTATCATGTTGGTATCCCTACAATTTCTGGTACAGGAGCCGAAGTTTCTAGAACCACCATTTTAACAGGGCCTACCATGAAATTAGGAATTAACAGTGATTTCACCCCTTTTGATCAAGTAATTTTAGATCCAGAGCTTACCGAGGGTGTTCCAAAAGAACAATGGTTTTATACAGGAATGGATTGTTATATTCATTGTATAGAATCGCTTAATGGTAACTTTATCAATTCCTTTAGTAAAATCTACGGAGAAACTGCTTTGAACCTTTGTAAAGAAGTCTTCCTAGATACATTAAGTCCAGAAGAAAATCAAGATAAATTAATGATGGCTTCATGGCATGGTGGAATGAGTATTGCTTATTCTCAAGTTGGTGTTGCCCACGCCATGAGTTATGGTTTATCCTTTTTGTTAGGAACCAAACATGGGATTGGAAACTGTATTGTATTTGATCATCTGTCCGAATTTTATCCTGAAGGGGTTAAATTATTTAAGCAGATGAAAGCAAAGCACAACATTTCATTACCGCAAGGAATATGTGCCAACCTCACAGATAAACAATTCGATATTATGATTGATGTTTCTTTAAGTTTAGAACCCTTATGGGAAAATGCCATTGGAAAAAATTGGAAAACCAAAATAACACGATCTCGTTTGAAAGAACTTTATTCAAAAATGTAAGAATGCAGATCATATCAAAATTTATATACCATCGTCTTTTAGGGTGGAAAGTAACAGGGTTTAATGACTATGACTCCGTAAAAAAAGCGGTGCTTATTGCTGCACCCCACACTAGTTGGCATGATTTTTATATAGGGGTTCTTTTAAGGTCTTGTCTAAAGATACAGGCTAATTTTGTTGGAAAGGAAGCATTGTTTAACCCCTTTACAGGTTGGTTTTTTAGAATGCTTGGTGGTGCTCCTGTACGCCGAAGTGCAAACGAAAAACAAGTAGATGCCATTGCACGATTGTTTGAAAATAGAGACGTATTTCGTATGGTATTAGCTCCAGAGGGTACCCGAAAAAAAGTAGATGCTTGGCGAACAGGGTTCTACTACATAGCCAAAACCGCCAAGGTGCCTATAGTGATGCTGTCTTTTGATTTTGAAAATAAAGAAAATTGCTTCTCAGAACCTTTTTACCCTACGGATGATATTGAGGCTGACTTTAAGTTTATGCGAGCCTTTTTTAAAGGGATTAAAGGAAAAATTCCTGAGTTCTCTTAAAGTTACTCTTGCATGGTGTGATACACATTCTGAACATCGTCATCTTCTTCTAGTTTTTCTAAAAGTTTTTCAACATCCGCAACTTGCTCCTCGTTTAGAGCTTTAGTTACTTGAGGAATTCGTTCAAATCCAGAAGATAGAATTTCAATTTCTCGAGCTTCTAGAGCAGATTGAATGGCTCCAAAACTTTCAAACGGTGCATAAATCAGAATACCATCATCATCGGTAAAAACTTCTTCGGCTCCAAAATCGATAAACTCGAGTTCAATTTCTTCAACATCCAATCCTTCTGAATTGATTCTGAAATTACAAGTATGATCAAACATAAATACAACCGACCCAGAAGTTCCTAAACTCCCATTACATTTGTTAAAATAGCTTCGAACGTTTGCAACGGTACGCGTGTTGTTGTCCGTCGCTGTTTCAACAAGAATGGCAATGCCATGAGGAGCATAGCCCTCAAATAAGACTTCTTTATAATCTCCTTGACTTTTGTCACTCGCACGTTTAATGGCACGCTCAATGTTGTCTTTGGGCATATTAACAGCCTTTCCATTTTGAATCACGGCTCTTAAGCGAGAATTACTATCTGGATCAGCACCACCTTCTTTAACAGCCATGACAATGTCTTTTCCAATTCGTGTAAACGCTTTGCTCATTGCTGACCAACGTTTCATTTTTCTTGCTTTGCGAAATTCAAATGCTCTTCCCATGGTAGTATCTAATTATATATGTTTAACAAAAATAAAAATGCTGGAACGAAAAACAAGTATAAATCGCTCTAAAACTTCAAAATAGAGAATCAAAGAGTTCCAAACTATACATTTGAAGGTGTTTTGGGAGGGTGTTTTCTTTTGGTAAAACTGCCAAATACCGCTCGTCATTGGTGGTATAAACCAATTTAAATTTTGGATTTTTAGCACCAATCTTAGAAACTAAATCTTTTATAAAATCGTCGTGATGCACCAAATCCTTACTTCCTACATGAAAAATACCATATTTGTTTCGATTAATGATATAATGCAATTGTTGAGTGACCTTTCTATCGGATACGACATTCATAATTAGATTTGGAAATAATTCAATTGGAACGTCTAATTCCAGAAGTAATTTAAGCTCATTAAGTCGTGGAGAGGGGGCTCCAAAAACCATAGGCAGCCGCAAGATGGCAACTTTTTTAGGGGGAAGTTTTAAAAATAAATGTTCAAGTCTAATTTTAAAATGACCATAAACACTGTTGCTCAGGGTGGTATCACTCTCGTAACTCGGGTATTTACTGTAAGCATCAAATACATTTGCGGAGGACAAAAAAATCATCTTACATTTTTTTTCACATGATACATATTCAAAAACATGTTTATGTGCTGTCAATTGTGCTGCAAAATCTCCTCTTAGTGCAGAAATAATAAGTGTAGGTTTTACCACATTAAGAATCTCAAAAATGTCATCAACCTCAAAATCATAATGATAAAATTGCTTGTTATTCTCAAATGCCAAAAGAGGGGTTCGATAGGTGCCAAATGTTTGATAATAGGGGTGGAGTTCTTTGTAAATGGCACTTCCTAAATAGCCACTGACACCCAATATCAATATGCGGTGTTTTTTTAGTGTGGCCATGTTTTAATGTTTATTATTTTTTGTAAAAAGGAAGTTTTACAATTTTAGCACGTACTTTTTGTTTCCGAATAGCGATGCGAATTTCAGATTCAATACTGGCGTGATTGGATAAAACATAACCCATTCCAATTCCTTTTCCTAATGAGGGTGCCATCGTTCCAGAAGTTACAATCCCTATTTCATTTCCAGAAGCATCCTCAATCGTGTAATCCTTGCGAGGAATGCCACGCTCTAACAACTCAAAACCTACCAAACGTCGTTTAGGACCTTCTTCTTTTTCTTTTTTAAGTGCTTCAGAATTTGTGAAGGGTTTATTAAACTTGGTGATCCATCCAAATCCAGCCTCGATAGGAGAGCTGTGGTCATCGATATCATTTCCGTAAAGACAATACCCCATTTCTAATCGTAAAGTGTCACGGGCTGCCAATCCGATGGGTTTAATTCCAAAAGATGCGCCCGCTTCAAGTACTTTATCCCATACTTGTTTGACTTCTGAGTTTTTACAATAAATCTCAAAACCACCACTTCCAGTATAACCTGTTGCAGAAATGATCACATGTTCAATCCCTGCGAAATCAGCGACCATAAAATTATAGAATGCAATGGATGATAAATCGACACTGGTCAACGCTTGCATCGCTTCCACAGCTTTTGGACCTTGAATTGCTAATAAGGAATAGGCATCGCTTATATTTTTCATTTCAGCACCCATTGAATTTTTAGAAGAAATCCATTCCCAATCTTTTTCAATATTACTGGCATTGACGACTAATAAATAGGAGTCTTCTTTAATTTTATATAGGATTAAATCATCTACAATACCGCCTTGGTTGTTTGGTAAACAACTGTATTGTGCTTTTCCCACAGTAAGTTTTGAAGCATCGTTTGAAGACACGGATTGAATAAGTTCTAAAGCATTTGGACCTTCAATAAGAAATTCCCCCATATGAGAGACGTCAAATACACCTAGATTGTTTCTAACGGTTTCATGCTCGGCATTCACCCCTTCGTATTGAACGGGCATCATGAATCCAGCAAAAGGAATCATTTTAGCGCCTAGAGCTTCATGCGTTGATTGCAGTGCGGTAACTTTCATAGTTAATTAAATTTATAGCAAGACAAATCTAATCAAAAATAGGAATCGAAACGGATTAAAGCTGTGTTAAAAATGCTTTAAATTCGGAATAGTCCTTAATATCCGTAGCTACTTTTTGTTTATCGATAACGGCCTTTATTTGTGGAGGCAATGGAATATCGGTACTAATAACTTCTTTAACAACATCTAAAAACTTGGTTGGGTGAGCAGTTTCCAAAAATACACAATGTGCCTGTGGATTGGTTTCTAAATACGATTTGCATCCCAAATATCCAACGGCTCCATGTGGGTCGGCGATATATTGAGTGGTTTTGTAAATCTCATCCAATGCCTGTTTTGTTTCGTCATCTGTAAAACTGTAAGAAGAAAGGTTTGATTTTAAGGTTTCAAAGTTATTATTATAAATGGCTTGTATGCGTATAAAATTACTAGGATTCCCAACATCCATTGCGTTACTAACGGTTTGAACAGAGGGTTTTGGTTCGTAAGAATTGGACTTTAAATAACGGGTCACTACATTGTTTTCATTATTTGAAGCGATAAAATGTTTGATAGGCAGTCCTAATTTTTGAGCAATCATTCCAGCACATACATTTCCAAAATTTCCGCTTGGAACCGAAAAGACAATCTCTTTTGAACTGTTTTTGAGTTGTTTGTACGCAAACATAAAATAAAACAGTTGGGGGAGCCAACGTGCTACATTAATAGAGTTTGCAGAAGTTAATTGCATTGTGGATGTGAGTTCATCATCAAGAAATGCTTTTTTAACCATGTCTTGGCAATCATCAAAAGTACCATCAACTTCAAGTGCGGTGATGTTTTGACCTAAAGTTGTTAATTGTTTTTCTTGGATATCACTGACCTTTCCACTGGGATATAAAATCACGACTCGAACTCCTTTAACTCCAAGAAATCCATTGGCGACAGCCCCTCCAGTATCCCCAGAAGTTGCAACCAAAACGGTCACTTCATTGGAGTTATCTTTATTAAAATAACCCAAGCAACGTGCCATAAATCGTGCACCAACGTCTTTAAATGCCATCGTAGGACCATGAAACAATTCGAGGGTTGAAATGGATTCTGTAAGGTTTACAACCGGAAAATCAAAACTAAGCGTTTCTGAAACGATGGTTTTTAAAACATCTTCAGGGATTTCGGGACTTATAAATTGCTTGATTGCTTCAAATGCAATAGCTTCATTTGAAAGCGTTTCAATAGTCTCAAAAAAAGAAGCCTTTAAAGGTGTAATATTTTCAGGAAAATACAAGCCTCTATCTGGGGCAAGTCCTTTGATGACTGCATTTTCAAAAGTAGTGTTTGGAGCTATATGATTTAAACTATAATAGTTCATTGTTAATTTTAGTTTAAGTGTTTGATGCCATCTAAATTTATTTTTGACACATAAATTTCAAACGGAATATTTTGATTTTGATAGGTTTCTCTAATGGTTTTTTCAACTTTTAACGCTGTGGCTTCAGATTTACACAAACTAAATACAGAAGGTCCTGAACCTGAAATTCCTGTACCCAAAGCTCCATTTTCTATCGCTGCTTTTTTAATGTCTTCAAACCCTTGAATAAGTTGACTTCTACACGGCTCTACAACCACATCTTTTAAGGAACGACTTATGAGGTCGTAATCGTTGGTATGTAATCCATGTACGAGACTGCCCACGTTAGACCACTGTGTGATTGCGTTTTTCAATAAAATAGTTTCGGGAAGTATTTTTCGCGCATCTGAAGTTTTGATTTCGATTTGAGGATGAATAACCACTGCAAATAAATCAGAGGGTGTTGGGATTTGTAAGATTTCTAAAGGGTCTAAACTTTTTACCAAGGTAAATCCTCCAAAGAGAGCAGGCGCAATGTTATCGGCATGTTCGCTTTGACTGGCAACAGCTTCTCCTTTCATGGCAAAGGCTGTAAGTTCTGTTTTAGAAAATGGATTTCCAAGCAATACATTCATTCCGTACACACTTCCAACGGCACTCGCAGAACTGCTTCCAATACCACTTCCTGGTTTGATGTGTTTGTAAATTTCGATTTCAAAACCACAATCGGGTTTTGCAGCTTCATACATGGCAAGTGCCGAAACGCCAGCCACATTTTTTTTGACTTCAAACGGAAGATCATACCCTTCAATTTTTGTAATTCGAATTCCTTTTTCCGCGGTTTTACGAATTACCATTTCATCACCAATAGAATCCAGACAAAATCCAAGGACATCAAATCCACAGGATACATTGGCAACAGTTGCTGGAGAAAATAGTCTGATTTCGTTCATTAATGTGTGTTTGAAATTCTAATAATATCTGCAAATAACCCTGATGCGGTGACTTCAGATCCTGCACCAGCTCCTTTTATAATCATGGGTTGATCGCTGTAACGATTCGTGTAAAACATCACAATATTATCTTTTCCTTCAAGATTATAAAAAGGATGTCCAACAGGTATTTCTTTTAAACCAACTGAGGAGGCTCCATCTTTAAATTCTGCGACATATTTTAGTTGACAGTTGTTTGCTTCTGCAGATTGTACTAATTTTTGAAATACGACTTCATTCGTTTTTAAGGTTTCATAAAAAGCATCCACGGAATTAGCCTCCATACATTCTTTTGGTAAAAATGCTTCATTTTCAATTGCATCCATTTCTAACATCTCTCCACTTTCTCTTGCTAAAATTAATAGTTTTCGTGCCACATCCACACCACTCAAATCAATTCTAGGGTCTGGTTCTGTGTAGCCCTCTGCTTGTGCTTGTTTTACCACATCGTGAAAGGTCGTGTTTTTATTGAAATTATTAAAGATAAAATTCAAACTTCCAGAAAGCACCGCATTAATGGACGTAATCCGATCTCCAGACATGATTAAATTTTTCAAAGTATCAATGACAGGAAGACCCGCTCCAACATTTGTCTCAAATAAGAAAGGCACATTGTATTTGTGAGAGAGTTGTTTTAACTCTTTGTAGTTTTCAATACCACTCGAACAAGCAATTTTGTTACAAGCCACTACTGCAATACTGTGTTTTAAATAGTGTGCATAGGTTTGTGAAACGGCTTCGTTGGCTGTAATGTCTATAAAAACTGAATTTCTTAAATTTAATTTTTTAGATGCTTCAAAAAAGGCCATCGGTTCTGTGGGTTGTCCGTCTTTTAAGAGTGATTCCCAGTTGGTGAGGTTTAGTCCATTGTCGTCAAATACCATCGTTTTAGAATTGGACAGTGCCACCACTTTCAAATTTATATTAAAGGTTGATTTGATGTATTTTTTCTGCTGTTTGATTTGATCAAGAAGGGATTTACCTACATTTCCAACTCCAGAAATGAATAAATTCATTTGCTTTGTTTGTTCTTCAAAGAACTGTTCATGCAAAGCGTTTAAGGCTTTTTTCACATCGAATTCAGAAATCACGGCTGTAATATTTCGCTCAGAAGCGCCTTGAGCAATTGCTCGAATATTGACGTTGTTTTTTCCTAGAGTACTGAACATTTTTCCACTAATCCCTTGATGACTTTTCATCTTATCTCCAACAACAGCTACAATAGATAAATTGGGTTCAATGACCAAAGGATCGATTTTAAAGAGAGAAATTTCATTTTCAAATTCTTTATCAATTACTGCTTTAGCAGCTATTGCATCTTTATCGGAAATCCCAATACAAATTGAATGTTCTGAAGATGCTTGCGTAATGATAATTACATTTATTTTAGAGTGTGCTAAGGTTTCAAATAAGCGTTTAGAAAACCCAGGAATTCCAACCATTCCATTTCCTTGGAGTGTGAGTAAGGATATATTATTAATGTTGCTAATTCCTTTGATAGGAAATTGAGATCCATTTTCTACGATTTTAGTAATCAAAGTTCCAGGGTCTTCAGGAGCTAAGGTGTTTTTTATGAGTAAAGGAATGTCTTTTCGAAGGACAGGTTGAACGGTAGGAGGGTAGAGTACTTTGGCTCCAAAATGCGATAATTCAATGGCTTCTAAATAGGACAGTTTATTAATAGGTTTTGCATGTTTAACCATTTTAGGATTGGTTGTAAACATCCCACTCACATCCGTCCATATTTGCAATACACTTGCATTGAGTGCTGCTGCAATAATGGCCGCAGTATAATCAGATCCCCCACGTCCTAAGGTTGTAATCTCATCATTTTCAGATTTTGAAATAAAGCCTGGTAAGACCGTTACCATTTTTTGATTGTTCTCAAAATAGGTAGTGATATTGGCATTTGTTTCTTCAAAATTAACCGCTGCATTGGTGAAATTTGAATCCGTTACAATTAAGTTTTGAGAGTTTTTTAGTTGTACATTAACTCCTTTAGCTTTGATTGCTTCATAAATGATTAATGAAGAAATCAGCTCCCCAAAACTGAGAAGTTTATCAGTAGTTTTTGGAGATAATTCGTTGATTAAATACACCCCATCTAGTAATTTTTCGAGCCGCGATAAATGCTCCAACACGATATCGGTAGTTGTTTCGTGTACCTCTCCGTTGAGTAAACCATCAATCACTTCAATGTGTTTTAGGCGTAGCGCCTCAAAGTCTTCTTTATAACTGAGGTCTTTATCAATAGCTTTATCAGCTGCATTGAGTAATTTATCCGTAATTCCGCCAACAGCAGAAACAACCACAACAATATTTTCAGATGTGGATTCTTGTTTTACGATTTTTATGACTTTGGATATATTTTTTGAAGAACCTACCGACGTTCCTCCAAATTTTAAAACTTTCATGTGTCTATAATTTAATTTTATTGAAAACTATTGTTTTGATATAAACAATATAAAATAGGGGATGGATACTATATAATAACAACACCCAAAAGGGTAATTAGAATCGTAGTACTAATTACAAAAGATAAATTGATTTGGAACGATTCCATGGATAAGAAATTTGTAGTGTATGTTGCGTGTCGCATTAGTTGTGTTATTACCATTCAAAAGTATCAATTTCAAATGCAAAAAAAAATAATTACTTCAATTTTACACATTATGGAATTTAAAAGGAAAATATTCTAAATAATCAATATAAAATGAAGTATTTATGAATTTTTATCAATGGCTCTCATAGGCTCAATTTTTACTCCAAAATACAGCATTTAAAATTGTTCATGACTGTTTAATAAATAGTCGTTGAAATCTTAGTTTTTAATGTGATTAAAGCAATCTTATTGTTAATTTTGCAGTTCTAATAATTTTTTGAATAAAACATATATGCAACGCGACGAACAAATTTTTGAATTAATTGAAGCTGAAAGAGCACGACAAACCAATGGAATTGAATTGATTGCTTCTGAAAATTTCACCAGTGATCAAGTGATGGAAGCTACAGGATCTGTACTGACCAACAAGTACGCAGAGGGGTATCCTGGAAAGCGTTATTATGGTGGTTGTGAAGTCGTGGATGAAGTAGAGCAAATTGCAATTGATCGCGCCAAAACACTTTTTGGAGCTGCATGGGCCAATGTGCAACCACACTCTGGAAGTCAGGCCAATACAGCCGTATTTCATGCCTGTTTAAAAGTAGGGGATAAAATCTTAGGATTTGACCTGTCTCATGGAGGACATTTAACACACGGATCGCCCGTTAATTTTTCTGGACGTTTGTATGACCCTGTTTTTTATGGCGTTGAAAAAGAAACCGGAGTTTTGAATTATGACAAAATTCAAGAGATCGCAACTAAAGAACAACCAAAACTAATTATTGCAGGTGCTTCTGCATATTCAAGAGATATTGATTTTAAACGTTTTAGAGTGATTGCAGACAGTGTCGGTGCAATTTTATTAGCAGATATATCGCATCCTTCTGGATTGATAGCTAAAGGAATTTTAAACGATCCATTGCCACATTGCCACATTGTGACCACCACCACGCACAAAACTTTAAGAGGGCCAAGAGGCGGACTGATTATGATGGGTAAAGATTTTGAAAACCCTTTTGGAATTACATTGAAGTCTGGAAAAGTTCGAATGATGTCATCCTTGTTAGATTCTGCTATTTTTCCTGGAAATCAAGGAGGTCCTTTAGAGCATGTCATTGCAGGAAAAGCAATAGCTTTTGGAGAAGCTTTGACGGATGAATTTTTACACTATATTTTACAAGTCAAAAAGAATGCGGATGCCATGGCAAAAGCTTTTGTAAAACGCGATTATCATTTGATTTCTGGTGGAACGGATAACCACATGATGTTGATTGATTTAAGAAATAAAAATATTACGGGTAAAGATGCCGAACAAGCCCTTGTAAAGGCTGATATTACGGTAAATAAAAACATGGTGCCATTTGATACTCAGAGCCCTTTTGTAACCTCTGGAATCCGAGTTGGTACACCCGCAATTACAACCCGTGGCTTGGTAGAATCCGATATGGAAACCGTTGTTGATTTGATTGATCAAGTACTCAAAAACCATGACGATGAAGCAAAACTAGAAGCGATTTCAAAACAAGTACATGCGCTGATGAGTCACCGCCCGTTGTTTGTTTAAACGTTTATTAAACTCACTCCAATACAACCTCCTAACTTTTTTGTTCCCCCCGCTACCGCACGAATCCTTTCGTGTGGTAGAGTAGAGCTCTCAAAAAACTTAATCTTCAAATTCAGCGGCATTATATGCCCCTAAATCGGGTGGGGAAGTACGCGGAGTGTTTGTGAGGTCCACGTTTAAATTTCCAGATGAAATTCCAGCAGCTTCTGCTGGTGATCCAAATGGGATGTTCAGTTGATTTTTAGAAGGGTCTAAAAACTCAGGATCGTTATTAAATATCACGTTCTCGAAGTGATCTGTATTGCTAAAGTCGTATTGCGCCTCCGAATAAAACTCTGTTGGGTCATCAAATAAAATTAAACTATTGGTGAACTTAAAATTAAAAACATCGGAAGGATCTTTTTCTAACAACAATTCTGGGTTGTCATTTCCATAAATAATACAATTGGTAAAATTAGCAGTTTCTAAAGGGTTTGTAAATATCGTATTTTCTGAATCGACAATAAAGTTATTGAGTAAAAGTGCTGGGAATTGTCTAAAACTATTGGACCAATAGTTTGCAATGGTGCAATGGGTCACATTATAATTCCCACCATAAGTTCCTGCAAAAGAGGAGATGCCACTGTTATTAAGAACGACATTCTCTGCATTGATAGAAGTACCGCGTCCTAAAACCCCAAAATTACTCGAGTTATAAATCTGAGAATTTGTAAGAGTTAGTTTTGTAGGATCGTCTTGGTTGCCGTCACTTAAAATCCCCACCGTTCCATTTTTGATGGTTGCATGATTAATACGGTTATTGGTACTGCCGTTTAACAGCCAAATGGCTTCCCATTGTCCGGGAATATCTTCGTACAGGGGTTCCAAACGATCGCCCTGAATGATGACTTCATTTTCCAATACTTCGGCATCTAAACTTGGCAATCCGTTGATGTGTAAAGAAGCATTTTCGGTAATTAGAAGCCCGGATTTGGCATGAAAATGGATTCGAGCTCCAGGGTTAATCTCAAGTGTTTTTCCGCTTTCGACTGCTGCATATCCGTAAACCACATAAGGTTTTTCGTTGGTAAGTGTGAGTTCAGAATCTTCTAAAAAACGTCCTTGTACATTGGTTTCATCATCGACACCATCGCCATCCACATCAAAAACAAGCGTTTCAATAACACCATTCGCATCTTTGTTTGGATAGATAAATACGGCATCTTTTACTAAAGTGACCAGTTCTACTTTTTGAGTATTGGGACCCGTTCCAAATTCAATTGCATCGGTGTATAAAAACTGAGTTTCATTGGTTACTAAGGGCTGAATGTCAATAGTTGTTTCAATAAACACAAACATGCTGTCCTGTGCCAACAGTTCTACATTTTCAAATTCTTTACCTACTAAAGTTCCAGTGCCAAGCATTCCATCTACATTCATCCGATATTTAGAAGTTTGTCCTTTGCTTAATTTTAAAGACGGAATTAAAATATCATCATCACTGTTGTTATAGACTTTGAGAGTATAGGTACTAGAGCCTATATTAGAGAAAACAGTATCAAGATAGACGGTGTCTTTTGAGAAGCTAAGCTGACCTGTACTTGGAATAAATTCAAAATCTTGACGACAAGAACTCCAAAAAATGAGTACAAAAAAACTAATTACAAAATAAAGCGAACGGATCATAGGAGTACTGTTTTGGTAAAAATATAACTTTTCAATCGAATATATATTGTTGTGATTATTTAAATTAATGAAATTGACATTGTCATTAATTTTCAATGATTCTAACTTCAAATAATTTATCCCAACGTTTTCCAGTCACAAACAAGGTATTTGTTTGTGGATTATACGCCATTCCATTTAAAACATCCAGTCCTTGGTGTTTGGTCACTTTCGTTTTCAAAGCTTTAAAATCGATCACCGCTTCAATAGCTCCATTTTGGGGGTTGATAATGGCCACTCCATTTTTTTGATAGCGATTCGCATAAATTTTTCCATTGACCCATTCCAATTCATTAAGGTTGGTTAGCTTTCCTTTGTTGGTATAGGCTTGTAAAGAACCTTCTTCCGCAAGCGTGTTGGGGTTTAGAAACCAAAGGAATTCAGAGCCGTCTGATTTATAAAATTTTTGACCGTCATTACACAGTCCCCAACCTTCTTTACTTTGTCCATAATTAAAGGTTTCAATCTGTTCTAAACGGTTGACATCATAAACCAAACCACGACCTTCTCTCCATGTGAGTTGATAGATTTTATCATTTAGAACCGAAAGCCCTTCTCCAAAATAAGCGGAACTCAAATTAACGTTTTTGAGAACCGTTCCATTTTTATAGTCGAGTTTTCTGAGTTTAGATTCCCCGTATTGTCCTGTGCTTTCATAAAGTTCTCCCTTATAAAATTCGAGTCCTTGTGTATAAGACGTGATATCGTGTGGATAGGTGTTTACAATTTCATAGGTATATATTTTGGGAGCTTTGGCATTGACTATAATCACTTTTTTGACAGCGACCTCAAATGTATCGTCATAAAATACTTTTGCTTTTATGAGTTTTTCACCTAAAGGCATCGTTGATAAATCAACAGAAGCCGTTATTTTTTTAGTATCTAAAGTCAGCTGAATAGAGTCAAAATCTCTATTATTTGGATTTAAAAGCTCAATATAAAGCGTTTCAGAATTGGAAATAATATTTGTGTCACTGTTTGTTTGGATTGAAAAGTTTGATTTGGGAGTGGTTCCGCATGCGGAAATCAAAACGCTAAGCCCAATGAATGTCAATAGTTTGTAGGAATGCATAGTGCAATTAAATTTTTCAGCAATTTATTTATTTATATTCAGTTAAAAAAATCATTGTACGAATATTAAAACTTTGTATCTTTGCAGAGGCAAGTCCTACACAACTAGCTCCTGTTGAATCCTCCAGGGCGGGAACGCAGCAAAGGTAAATGGTTGTAGCAGTGTGATGTAGGTAGCTTGCCTTTTTTTGTATCCCATAGTTTCCTTAATTCTTCCTATCTTTATCTTAATTATTATAATATAAAAGTTCATGTCAAAAGTTATTTTAATTACAGGCGGTTCTTCAGGAATAGGAAAATCAATAGGGGAGTTTCTAACTGACAAAGGCTATACGGTTTATGGAACCAGTCGATTTCCTGAAAATTATACAGATTCAAAGTTTCCGCTTCTAAAATTAGATGTGACGCAAACTACGTCTATCAATGAATGTGTTTCAGAATTAATTTCAAAAACCAGTCAGATTGATGTATTGATCAACAATGCTGGGGTTGGAATTACAGGTCCTTTAGAAGAAATTCCAATGGAAGAAATGAAACGTAATTTTGAAACAAATCTCTTTGGTCCTATAAACATGATCAATGCAGTGTTGCCTTTTATGCGTTCTCAACAATCGGGGCAAATTTTAAATATTTCTTCGATTGCAGGCTATATGGGATTGCCTTTTAGAGGCATTTACAGTGCCAGTAAAGGTGCTTTGGAGTTGATTACAGAGTCCTATCGCATGGAACTTAAAACCTTTAATATTTCGATGAGTACGATTGCACCAGGAGATTTTGCTACTAACATTGCTGCTGGACGTTATCATGCACCCGTATTGAACGATTCTCCCTATAAAAATTCTTACGGAACAACACTAAAGATGATGGATTCCCATGTAGATTCTGGTAAAAATCCGTTTCTTATGGCACAAGTAATTCATAAAATTATTAGATCTAAAAATCCGCGTATTCATTATAAAGTAGGTGCATTTCTACAAAAATTTTCTATAGTTTTAAAGCGGATTCTCCCTGATTTATGGTACGAAAAACTCTTAAGTCGTTTTTACAACATTTAACAGGCATTTTTTTTATAATTAAGGTTGTTAAGCAGTAATAATGTATTAATTTTGTATTCATTAATTTAAACCAAAAAACCGATGAAATTTTTTATTGACACTGCTAATTTAGATCAAATTAAAGAAGCGCAAGACCTTGGAGTTCTTGATGGTGTAACAACCAATCCATCCTTAATGGCTAAAGAAGGAATTACTGGATCTGAAAATATTTTGAACCATTATAAGGCCATTTGTGAGATTGTTGAAGGTGATGTGTCTGCGGAAGTCATTGCAACAGATTTTGAAGGAATGGTTAAAGAAGGTGAAGCTTTAGCGGCTTTGCACCCACAAATTGTAGTAAAACTTCCAATGATTAAAGACGGTGTAAAGGCCTGTAAATACTTTAGTGATAAAGGGATTAGAACCAATGTCACTTTGGTTTTCTCACCCGGACAAGCCTTATTAGCAGCCAAAGCAGGTGCAACCTATGTGTCTCCGTTTATTGGTCGTTTGGATGATATTTCTACTGATGGTTTAAATCTAATTGCAGAGATTCGTCTTATTTATGATAATTACGGATTTGCAACTGAAATTTTAGCAGCTTCGGTTCGACATACGATGCATGTGATTGACTGTGCTAAAATAGGTGCAGATGTTATGACAGGTCCTTTAAGCTCTATTGAAGGTTTGTTACGCCACCCACTTACTGATAGCGGTTTGGCTAAATTTTTAGAAGATTATAAGAAAGGAAATTAAAGAACTAATTTCATAGAAATTCAATAAAGCTGAGGGAAACTTCAGCTTTTTTTATTGATACTCTTTGAGAAGTGACTCAAATGAAGGATCAAATAAATCGGCTGTAACGTTTAAGATTATCCCTTTAGAGTCTACTATCAACACCTTTTTGATATAATTGATTGCCAGGCGTTTTTTTGCATAGGAGGGGTCGGCAAAACGATATTCATTATTGATTTTAAACTGATTTCCTAAAATCATATTTTTCCATGCATAGGTATGCATGGAATTGATGTTAATTGAAATAAAATCAACGTTTGGAAATTTTTCTTGTAAGGTCTTAACCTTAATATGACTGTTTTCAAAATGATAACGACTGGCATTGTCCCAAAAATAAATAACGGTTGGGTTCTCAAAAATCGTATTGATATTTAGAGTTTCATTGGTATGATTGATGACTTCTATCGCCGGTAATGGATAGCCTGGCTGTAACCCCTGAGCATTTTTAAATAAATCTTTAATGTATTTTTTATCCTTTACATTGGTACTCTTATCTAAAAAAGATTGATACAAAATGTAACTTTGATCGATGGATTTTGAGTTGGCAATAAAATTTCGTGTGGTATATTTTAATAAATTATTTTTAATCATTGTGTTGGTCACTAAGCTATCGATGAGCTCTAACTTGCGGGTAGTATATTCTAATTTGTTGTTGTCTAATGTGAACTCCTTATTGATTGTGGTCAATTGCTCGAGTGCCAAATTATTGATATGCGGGAATAAAAAATTATAGTAAGGATAAAAATCTTTAAGATCGATATCGTTGTAAACAATTTCTTTTCTAAAGTTATAAAAACTAGATGGGAGTTTCTTAAAATTACTAAAGCTATTAACTCCAAAATGACGGAATGGATACAATTCTTTGCGTGTAAAATAATGGTATTTTATGCTCGATAACGCTACTTTTTTGAAGAGATCAGAATTTGGATTGGTTTTTAAAAAGGCCTCTAAATCATTGGCATTTTTAGAGATATATGTTTCAATACTTTGATGGTAGTCTTCAGGAGACTGTGCAAAAGACGCATTGGTACTACGATCTTCTTTTTCTAATTTTAATAAAAGATTAATAAGGTAATTATTTTTTTTAGCACCGATTCCGTTGTAAACAATCGATTCGTCAAAATCAAGTGTATTAATATGCATCATAATACTGTCATTTTCTTCCAGTAGAATAGATTGATATTTTCCGCCATGCACAAAAGAATGAATTCCAGGTTTGAAGTTGGAAAAATGGTGATGAAAACGATTGTCATCATTAAGATACAAGGTGTCTATGTTGTTTTGCGTATCATATAAAACTACATAATTATTACTTGGATTAATGATGTCTCCACCTACAAATACAACCTTACTTCCCTTTGGACTGGTCTGGCAACCCAAAAAAAATAAAAACCCGTAAAGGAGGTGTAATTGTTTCATTTTTAAACTAATAGTATAATTAATATGTTGATTTTATCAAAAGTAAGCTATGAAATGATTTGTACTTGTTAAGGCGTTGTTAAATTACAAGTCAGTTTAATTTGATGGATGGTTTGATTTATTTACTTTTGCAAAAAATTATTTTAAGTATGTTATCAGTTTCAAACTTATCAGTACAATTTGGAAAACGCGTTCTTTTTGATGAAGTGAATACATCTTTCAATTCCGGAAATTGCTATGGAATTATTGGTGCCAATGGTGCTGGTAAATCTACCTTTCTAAAAATCATAGCAGGGGTGCAAGAACCTACTTCTGGACATGTACACTTAGAACCTGGTAAGCGGATGTCGGTACTTGAGCAAAATCACAACCTCTACGATGAACACACCGTTTTGGAAACGGTAATTATGGGAAATAAACCCTTGTTCAAAATTAAGTCTGAAATTGATGCCTTATATAATGATTATTCAGATGCAAATGCCGACCGTATTGGAGAACTTCAAGTGAAGTTTGAAGAGATGAATGGTTGGAACGCCGATAGTGATGCAGCATCAATGCTTTCTAACTTAGGGATTAAAGAAGAACATCATTACACATTAATGAAAGATTTGGATGGAAAACAAAAAGTACGGGTCTTATTGGCACAAGCTTTGTTTGGATCGCCAGATGTGTTAATTATGGATGAGCCTACCAATGATTTGGATTATGAAACCATTGCTTGGTTGGAACATTTTTTAGCCAATTACGACAACTGTGTGATTGTTGTATCACATGACCGTCACTTTTTGGATGCCGTATGTACGCATATTTCAGATATTGACTTTAATAAGATTAACCACTTTTCGGGGAACTATACTTTTTGGTATGAATCCTCTCAATTAGCTGCTAAACAACGTGCGCAACAAAACAAAAAATCAGAAGATAAAAAGAAAGAATTAGAAGAATTTATTCGTCGTTTCTCTGCCAATGTAGCAAAGTCAAAACAAGCTACAAGTCGAAAAAAAATGATTGATAAATTAGATGTAGCTGACATTCGTCCATCTAGCAGACGTTATCCAGCTATTATTTTTGAACGCGATCGCGAAGCTGGAGATCAAATTTTGAATGTTGAAAAATTAGCTTACGAATTGGAAGGCGAAACGCTTTTTGATAAAATCGATTTAAACTTAAATAAAGGCGATAAGGTCGTGGTGTATTCCAAAGATTCTAGAGCGACTTCGGCATTTTATGATATTGTGAATGGGAATTTAGATCCTAAAAACGGTAAATTTCAATGGGGAGTGACTACTTCTCAATCCTATTTACCTTTAGACAACAGCAGTTTTTTTAAGAATTCCATGAATTTGGTAGATTGGTTACGTCAGTGGGCAAAAACTGAAGAAGAACGAGAAGAAGTTCACATTCGTGGATTTTTAGGAAAAATGATTTTTAGTGGGGAAGAAGCTCTCAAAAAATCCAATGTATTGTCTGGTGGCGAAAAAGTGCGATGTATGCTTTCCCGTATGATGATGATGCGTGCCAATGTCCTCATGCTCGACGAACCCACCAACCACTTGGATTTGGAAAGTATCACAGCGTTTAATAATTCCTTAAAAAACTTTAAAGGAACTGTGTTGTTTACAACGCATGATCATGAGTTTGCACAAACCGTTGCGAATAGAGTTATTGAGCTAACTCCTAAGGGCGTGATTGACCGATATACGACCTTTGATGAGTATATGCAAGACCCTAAGATTAAGGCCCTGCGTACGAAAATGTATGGGGAGTAAAATTTTACGAATTAGCCATCCCACTTATTGAAAGCTATTTCATTACTTTATAAAAATTAATAAAAAATGATCTTAGCTGTAAGTATCTTCATCAACGGAATATAAAAAAAACACTAAGGGTTAGTCCACTCATAAAAATTAGCTGTTGTATTGAGTTTAAACCCTGTTTTTGGGTATAGCTTATTCCCAATTAAATTGGTTTTATCAGTTTCTAAATACATCCCACAAGCATTGGAATCCTCCACAAGGGTTTTCGCCTTTTGGATCAACGCAACTGAAATGCCGTTCCCACGAGCGTCTGGGTGTACAAACAAATCGTTTAAGAGCCAGTGTTTTTTCATGCGAGTCGAAGAAAAGAGCGGATATAGTTGCACAAATCCTACTATTTCATTTTCAATAGTTTCCGCTATAAAGATTTCAGAATCCTTGTTAGAAATACGTTCTTCCAAAAAAGTTTTAGCACCTTCAAGATCTGTTGATTTATGATAAAACATTCTGTAGGCATCAAACAATTCAGATAATGAATCTAAGTCTTTAGATGTTGCTTTTCTGTATTTCATTTTATGGGTATTAGATTTTTAAAATCAATATAACAAAAAACAGCATTCCTCTCGGAATGCTATTTTAAAATTTATGAAAATTTAGGTCTTAGCTATTGAGCATTACTGGCATTACAAGCATGGTCACTGTTTCGCCTTCGTCCAATCCATCAATAGGTGTTAAGATTCCGGCACGGTTTGGCATGCTCATTTCGAGTTGAATATCCTCGGCATTCAGGTTGCTTAGCATTTCAGATAAGAAACGAGAATTAAATCCAATTTGCATATCATCTCCTTGGTAATCACAAGTCAAGCGTTCTTCGGCTTTGTTGCTATAATCAACATCTTCGGCAGAAATATTGAGTTCTGCTCCTGCAATCTTTAAGCGGATTTGATGGGTTGTTTTGTTTGAGAATATCGAAACACGTCTTACCGAATTTAAAAATTGATTGCGACTGATTGTTAATTGATTTGGATTTTCCTTTGGAATCACGGCTTCATAGTTTGGATATTTTCCATCAATTAATCGACAGATTAATACTGAATTTTCAAACGAAAATTTAGCATTAGAATCGTTATATTCAATGGTTACATCCTCATCACTTCCTGCTAAAATTCCTTTCAACAAATTCAGAGGTTTTTTAGGCATTATAAATTCAGCCGTTTCATTGGCAGTTACATCCGTTCGAGAATATTTAACGAGTTTATGTGCATCTGTTGCTACAAAAGTTAAACTCTCTGTTGAAAACTGAAAAAAGACACCACTCATTACAGGGCGTAAATCGTCATTTCCAGCTGCAAAAATTGTTTTTGAAATGGCAGTAGCCAATATATCAGCTCCAAGGGTTGTGGTACTCGGACTGTCTAAAGAAATTGCTTTTGGAAAATCGTCTGCACTTGCATAAGCCAAGGCATATTTCCCATGATTAGAACTAATTTCAATTGTATTGTTATCTTCAATGACAAATGTTAGGGGTTGCTCAGGAAAGGTTTTAAGCGTTTCTAACAAGAGTTTAGCAGGAATGGCAACACTGCCTTCACTATCACTTTCTACTTCCAACGTGGAGGCCATAGTGGTTTCTAAATCACTCGCAGAAACCGTTAATTTTGAATGTTCTAATTCAAATAAGAAATTATCTAAAATAGGTAGGGTGTTAGAATTGTTTATCACGCCTCCTAAGACTTGAAGTTGTTTTAGTAAATACGAACTGGAAACTATAAATTTCATCTGCAATGTGGGTTATAAATTTAATAAAAGGGCTTCTACAAATATATCTTTTTGATGGGTATTATTAAAAGAAACTTATTAACATAAGGTTGATAGCTTTTTGAGTTGTTAAACCTTGCTGTTTTCATCTTAATCTTTGAAAAAATTAATAGAAATATTATCCATCATATCCAAACCTAATAGGGTCGAAGCACTTCCCACTGTGGCTAGGTTACTTCGATATACAGCAATTTCTAAATATCCTGAGGAATTAAAAACAACAAGGCCTTGTCCTTCATCATTCCGTAATTCAGCCGCAATGTTAAAATCAACAATATCAGTGTAGTGGTTGTAAATACGTTTGAATTTATGATTTCGAGCTGAAATTTCAAAGCGTCGTCCTTTTTGAACCGATTCAAAAAAGCGCTTTTTTATGTTGGTAATTACGTTGCCGTAATGATCTATATAAATCACATTTCCGATCAATTGATTCCCTTCATCTTTTACAATAGGAACAATATTTTTAATGGGTTTGATTTCTGTAATAACTTTCCCAATAACTTCTAAAGTACCCCCACGTGCAATATGGGCAGCAACTTTTACAAAAACATCCAAAACAGGAAAACTAGTGGATATTTTATCGTGAATATTTATTTCTACAATTTTTTGTGGATTGATTTCAGAACAAATCATACTCATAATCCCATTATTCGCACAAATAAAATAATGATCGTTGAGCTGAACTACAATATGTTTGTTTTCTTCACTTATTTCAGAATCAACCCCAATAATATGAATACTTCCCACAGGAAAACTCTCAAATGCATTTTGAATTACATAGGCTGCTTCTAATATGCTAAATGGTGCAATGTTATGCGAGATGTCCACTATTTTAGCCTCCACAATTTCAGACAACAAAGCACCTTTTACAGTACCTGCAAAATGATCTTTTGTTCCAAAATCGGTCGTTAAAGTGATAATGCCCATTAAAGAAGCGTATTGTTTAATTTAAATTAGTTCGATTTTTTTTGATCCTTTAAGATATACAAACCTACACAATTTTTGTTTTAAATTTTTATTAACAGTCCTAAAAATTATACTAAATTGTGAGTACATTTATAGTGTCGTATAAAATCATAAATCAACTAAACCTAAGAACCCTTTGAATGAATTAATAATTGAATTAATGGATATTACACCAAAAGAATTTTTTGGTGCTCAAAATAAAAATATCGAACTTTTAAAACGGTATTTTCCAAAGCTAAAAATTGTAGCTAGAGGAACAAAGATCACCGCTTTTGGCGATGAAGAATTGTTAGCAGAATTTGACAAACGCATAAAAATGCTGTTAAGTCATTTTCAAAAATTCAATAAATTGGACGAAAACATGATTGAACGTGTTCTTACAAGTGATTCTAAAGCGGACTATGATTCGTCTCCCAAAAGTGGGGAAGTTATTGTACATGGTGTCAATGGTCGTCTGATAAAAGCACAAACAGCAAATCAACGAAGGTTGGTGGACAGTGTCTATAAGAATGACATGGTATTTGCAATAGGCCCCGCTGGAACAGGAAAAACCTACACTGGAGTTGCTTTAGCGGTTCGTGCTCTTAAAAACAAAGAAGTTAAACGGATTATTTTAACCCGTCCTGCTGTGGAAGCAGGAGAGAATCTAGGGTTTTTACCAGGTGATTTAAAAGAAAAATTAGATCCTTATATGCAGCCTTTATATGATGCTTTAAGAGATATGATTCCCCCAGAAAAATTGGATAACTATATAGAAAATGGCACCATTCAAATTGCGCCTTTAGCATTTATGAGAGGCCGCACTTTAGACCACGCCTTTGTTATTCTGGATGAAGGTCAAAACACCACCCATGCTCAAATGAAAATGTTTTTGACGCGTATGGGGAAGGATGCTAAATTTCTTTTAACTGGAGATCCCGGACAAATAGATTTACCACGACGTACCATATCTGGGCTCAAAGAAGCACTTTTAATTTTAAAGGATATTGAAGGTGTTGGTATGATCTTTTTAGATGATAAAGATGTTATTCGTCATAAGTTGGTTAAAAAAGTAATTGAAGCCTATAAAAATATAGAAAATAGAGATTAAAATAATAGCATGAATCGTACCATTACTGATACAAATTTTGAATTCCCAGGACAATCAAATCTTTACAAAGGAAAAGTAAGAGAGGTTTATAATATAAATGATTCTCTCTTAGTAATGGTGGCAACTGATCGATTGTCTGCTTTTGATGTAGTGATGCCAAAAGGAATTCCATATAAAGGTCAAATCCTTAATCAAATAGCCACTAAAATGATGGAAGCTACTGCTGATATTGTTCCAAATTGGCTGATAGCGACTCCAGACCCAAATGTTGCGGTGGGACATTTATGTGAGCCATTTAAAGTTGAAATGGTCATAAGAGGGTATATGTCTGGTCATGCCGCCCGCGAATATTCTTCAGGAAAACGACTGCTTTGTGGGGTTGAAATGCCTGAAGGTCTGAAAGAAAATGATGCTTTTCCAACACCCATCATTACTCCTGCAACCAAAGCTGAAATGGGAGATCATGACGAAGATATTTCTAGAGAAGACATTCTAAAACGAGGGATTGTTTCTGAAGCCGATTATGTGGTTTTAGAAGATTATACACGAAAATTATTTCAAAGAGGTACTGATATTGCCGCTTCAAGAGGGTTAATTTTAGTCGATACAAAATATGAATTTGGTAAAACCAAAGATGGGGTCATTGTTTTAATCGATGAAATCCATACTCCAGATTCGTCCCGCTATTTTTATGCTGATGGATATGAGGCTCGTCAAGCCAATAATGAGCCTCAAAAACAACTCTCAAAAGAGTTTGTAAGACAGTGGTTAATTGCTCATAATTTTCAAGGACTAGAAGGGCAAACAGTTCCTGTGATGAGTGATGATTATATAGAATCGGTAAGCAAACGTTATATTGAATTGTATGAAAATATTACAGGAGAACCCTTTGTAAAAGCCAATGTGTCAGATATTCAAACACGTATAGAAACCAATGTTCTTAGTTATTTAAAGACTTTATAAACGTTTTTAGTTTACAGGCTTTGCGTCTAAAAAAACCATATACCTGTGTATTTGCTTTAATAATATAAATTGAAATCAAACTTACGACCACTAAAAAACAAAGAGCACCAGTAATGGCTTCGATTGGAGTTAAGTTTTTTCCAAATATTCTGTTCAGTCCCATTCCTGTAAAACTGCCATAAAGAAGGATGAAGTGAACCACATAAATGGAAAGTGTTTTTTGTCCAATTTTTAAAATTACAGGGTGTTTTAAATAGGACTCTAAGGCGTAAAACAATCCGAAAAGTATCAAGACATTTCCAAGTCTGACAAATAAATAATTATAATTTGCAACTTCAATAAAGAGTGTGATATCGGTAACTGTTGTAAGCCAGTGCAGGAGGGTAGAAGAGGTGTAAATCAACCCAGACCCCACCACAAAAAATCCCGAAACAATTGCAATCTTAAACTGTGGACGTAACAAGTAGCTATAAAATAAAGTCGCGATAAAGGCTCCATAAGCCATGTATCCAAACCAAGGAAGGATCGTAAATATTGACCCATTAGCTTTTGTAAGATAATTAGCAAATACCAACGGAATCCCTTCGGCAGTAAAGGATCGATAAAGGGGTTCGTTTAGAAATACAACCGTTCCTAAACAAAGCATGACCATAGAGAAAATTAAAATCTTTTTTTGACAGAGGATGTACAGGCCCACAATCAAAATTAATGACAGTCCAATAATCTGCAATACATCAATCACCATAAAATAGGTACCAAAAGATCCTGTCAACCATCTGAAAATTGGAATTCGCAACGCATAACCAATACCAATCAACATTAACCCTCGAATGACTCCTTTTCGCATTCGATAGTTGAGGGTTCCTTTTTCTTTGGCTTTGATAAGTAAATAGGTAAAAATTAAGCCTGAAATTGTGAAAAATACTGGCGCAGTAATCCCTCTAAAATACGTCCAAGTATTAAAAGCTATGTTGTTTGTATCACGATATTCGATTGCTAAAAGAGTGTCTATAAAATGTCCTTGAAGCATCATTAAAATGGCAAAGGCTCTTACAGCATCAATAAAATAAAGACGTTTTATTTGCACAATTAGGTTGGTTAATACGCAAATTTAGGATAATAAACTCGAAAAAAGGTTGTATTAAAATTATTAACCAATAAATGGAGTACTCTATTTAGGATTTGTATCATAAAATAAAACACGTCCTAAAAACATTAAATACAAGAATTAAATATGAATACTATTTTTCTAAATTCATTTTTAATCTTATTTTAATTGAGTAAGCTCCTCAAATGTGTAAAATTGTAATCCAAAATATATTATATTAGACACTTAATTTTATTTAGATGATTAAATTCGAAATTAACAATTTAAAAGCATATCATAGCAATTATTTCGAAGCTGTTGAGAACCCCGAAGCATTTTGGGCAACTATAGCCAAAGAAAACTTTACTTGGAAACGTCCTTGGACTAGCGTTTTAGATTGGGATTTCTCCATTCCAAAAGTCAGTTGGTTTGAAGGGGCTCAACTCAATATTACTGAAAACTGTATCGATCGCCACTTAGAAGTTAATGGCAATAAAACCGCTATCTTATTTGAGCCCAACGACCCAAATAATCCTTCCGAAGCAATTTCATATAATGAATTGCACAAGCGTGTCAATCAATTTGCCAATGTATTAAAATCTAAAGGCATCCAAAAAGGGGATAGGATCTGTATTTACTTGCCCATGATTCCGGAGTTGGCAATTTCAGTATTGGCATGTGCCCGTATCGGAGCGATTCACTCCGTTGTTTTTGCTGGATTTTCAGCATCCGCCTTATCAACAAGAATTAACAATTGTGACTGTAAAATGGTCATAACTAGCGATGGTGGTTACCGTGGAGCTAAGACAATTGATTTAAAATCAATTGTGGATACAGCACTTTTGGATTGTACGGGAATTAAATCTGTTCTTGTTGCCAAACGTATTAACTCTGATATTTCGATGGTTTCGGGCAGAGATTTTTGGTTGCAACCACTTTTAGATGACGCATCCGAAGTTTGTGAAGCGACTGTCATGGATGCTGAAGATCCTCTGTTCATATTATACACATCGGGTTCAACGGGACAACCCAAAGGAATGGTTCACTCTACAGCAGGCTATATGGTATATTCAGCTTATACGTTTAAAAATATTTTTCAATACAACCCTGAAGATGTGTATTGGTGTACAGCCGATATTGGTTGGATTACGGGACACAGTTATATTGTATATGGACCATTGTTAAATGGAGCGACTACTCTTATGTTTGAAGGGGTGCCAAGTTACCCTGATTATGGTCGTTTTTGGTCGATTGTTGAAAAACATAAAGTAACTCAATTTTATACTGCACCTACTGCTATTAGAGCATTAGCAAAACAAGGCTTGGAGGTTGTAAAACCTTACGATTTATCATCCTTAAAAATTTTAGGGACTGTCGGAGAACCTATTAACGAAGAAGCTTGGCATTGGTACAATGAACATATTGGAAAAAATAAATGCCCTATTGTAGATACTTGGTGGCAAACTGAAACAGGAGGAATTATGATATCTCCAGTTCCAAATAGTTTTGAAGGGAAGCCAACGTTTGCAACACTGCCATTTGTTGGGGTTCAACCTGCATTGATGGATGAAAAGGGGGTAGAAATTGAAGGTAACGCTGTTGAAGGTCGTTTGTGTATTAAATTTCCTTGGCCATCCATGGCACGTACCATTTGGGGCAACCATCAACGTTATAAAGACACCTATTTTTCTGCCTATGATCAAAAATACTTTACAGGTGATGGTGCTTTTAGAGATGAAAATGGGCACTATCGTATTACAGGTCGTGTAGATGATGTTATTATTGTATCGGGGCATAACTTAGGAACTGCTCCTATAGAAGATGCTATTAATGAGCATCCAAACGTTTCAGAATCTGCGATTGTTGGCTATCCGCACGATATTAAGGGGAGTGCTCTGTATGGCTATGTGACCCTAAAAAATTCAGATGCAATGAATGACGTTTTGAAAACGGAAATTAATGAACTTATCAGTAAACATATAGGACCTATTGCAAAACTCGACAAGATTCAATTTACGTCTGGCCTTCCAAAAACACGTTCTGGAAAAATCATGCGCCGTATTCTTCGTAAAATTGCGTGTAAGGACACCTCTAATTTAGGAGATATTAGCACCTTGTTAAATCCAGAAGTCGTAGAGGAAATTATGAAAAACGCTTTTTAAATGATTATATTTACTTAAAATTCATCTTTTATGAATGACATGCTAGAATTATTATCACCCAAGGGGATGACTAATAGCATACCTGCCTGCGGTAGGCAGCACGTGACCTTAAAAAAAATATAGATATATGAAAACTAAAATAATTTACATTCTTTTTTTTACTTTAATACTAACTTCTTGTAAAACAGAACTTAAAACGTCTATTTCGACTTCGGACACCAATTATTTAGACAGTTCTAACAGAGACGATCAATATTTAGGAGGGATTAAGATGATTCCTATTTCGACACCAAAAGGGGAGTTCAATGTTTGGACCAAAAGAGTTGGAAACAATCCAACTGTGAAAGTATTGTTATTACACGGAGGTCCGGGAATGACTCATGAAATTTATGAATCATTTGATGGGTATTTTCCTAACGAAGGAATCGAATACTATTATTACGATCAATTGGGGTCTTATTATAGCGATCAACCCACAGATTTGTCACTTTGGGATTTAGATCGTTTTGTAGAAGAAGTAGAACAAGTTCGGGTTGCTTTAGGGTTGACCAAAGACAATTTTTTCTTGTATGGACAATCTTGGGGCGGTATTTTAGGGATGCAATATGCATTGAAATATCAAGAACATTTAAAAGGGTTGATTATATCTAATATGGTACCTTCTATACCTGATTACCAGAAGTATTCGGATGAAGTTTTGGCGCCTAAGTTAGACCCAGAGGTGTTGAAGGAAATACTAATTTACGAAGCTAAGGAAGATTATACCAACGCTCGTTATATGGATTTGGTGGTTAATAACTATTACACAAAACACATCATTCGTTTGCCTGTTTCGGAGTGGCCAGAACCTCTAAATAGAAGTTTTAAGCACATAAACCATGATGTATATGTGACCATGCAAGGCCCTAGTGAATTTGGGATTAAAGGAGATGCGAATTTAAAATATTGGGATGTGAAGGCTGATTTACATAAAATAACAGTTCCAACTTTAAGTATTGGAGCCACTCATGATACGATGGATCCTGAACAGATGAAATTCATTTCTGAAGAAGTCCAAAACGGACGTTTTTTATTGTGTCCTAATGGAAGCCATCTTTCTCAATTTGACGATCAAAAAATCTATTTTGATGGATTAATTCAATTTATTAAAGATGTAGATACTGGAGTTTTTTAAATTTAATATTTGAGAGAAGTTTTTGGCTTCGGATTTTTTTGTTAATCTAGAGGAGCTTCAATACTGCGTCCATCATAAACTGATAATAGCTCATATCTGCTGGGACAATACTATATTGAGAGTGTTTATGAAGCATACAGTCTTTAAGTTCATCAAAAGTAAAAAGCCGCACTGCATCCACTTCACTATCTTGAATGCAGAGATGAGAAACATCGGTTACCAACTTTACTAAAAACACATGTTGAAATTCAGAGTCTATAATCCCGTTTTCAAAACGATTTGTATTTTTCCGAATGTCAATGAGTTTTAAATATTTCGATTCAATATCTAATCCGATTTCTTCTTTCACTTCTCGAAGAGCACCTTCTAAAATGGATTCTCCAGCACTCACATGTCCTGCTACAGAAACGTCCCATAAACCTGGAAAAGTCTGTTTAGACAGGCTTCGTTTTTGAAGTAAAAGGGCAGGGGAAGACGTGTAAAACCAAATATGTACCGTGGGATGGAACCACCCTTTTTGATGGGCTTCATTTTTCAAACAGGATTTTCCTGTTGGTTGCCCTTCAGAATCCCAAATATCTACAGATTCTTCCACTACAAATTAATCAAAGTAAGAAAATGTGTCACCGTCTTTAATATTTATTAAGGTTTCATAAATCATTTTTATGACATTTTCAACATCCTCACGATGTACCATTTCAACGGTTGTGTGCATATATCTTAACGGTAATGAAATTAATGCTGAAGCCACACCACCATTGCTGTAAGCAAATGCATCGGTATCAGTACCAGTAGCTCTTGAGAGTGCTGCACGTTGGAACGGTATTTTATTTTTTTCAGCGGTTTCAGTAATTAAGTCCCGTAATTTTTGTTGAACTGCAGGTGCATAGGCGATTACAGGACCTTTTCCCATTTCGCAATGTCCTTGAGTTTTTTTATTTATCATTGGGGTGGTTGTGTCATGGGTCACATCAGTTACAATAGCAACATTAGGCTGTATTGTATGCGTAATCATTTCAGCTCCACGAAGCCCAATTTCTTCTTGAACGGAGTTTGTAATATAGAGTCCAAACGGCAGTGTTTTTTTGTTTTTGTGTAGTAAACGTGCAACTTGAGCAATCATAAAACCACCCATTCGGTTGTCTAAAGCGCGACATACAAAATGATCTTTATTTAGAATATGGAAGGTATCTGGATAGGTGATAACACATCCTACATGAACCCCTAGTTTATCAACAGCTTCCTTTGTCTTACACCCAATATCTATAAAAATATTATCTGGTTTAGGAGCTTGTTCTTTTGCTAAAGTTCTAGTATGAATTGCGGGCCAACCAAAAACACCTTTTACGATCCCTTTTTTAGTATGAATATTAACAATTTTACTAGGTGCAATTTGATGGTCGCTACCACCATTTCGGATCACGTAAATAAGTCCATCATCAGAAATATAGTTGACATACCATGAAATTTCGTCAGCATGGCCTTCGATGACGACTTTAAAAGGTGCATCGGGGTTAATTACTCCAACGGCAGTCCCGTAAGTATCCGTAATAAAGGTATCTACATAAGGTTTTAAATAATCCATCCATAGCTTTTGGCCGTCCCATTCGTAGCCTGTTGGAGCTGCATTGTTGAGATAATTTTCTAAAAATGTAAGTGCTTTTTTATCTAGGATTGTATTTTTTTTCATTTTGAATTTAATTTTGTTAAAAATAACAATTATGAATGATAATCATACATAGATTGAAGCATATTTTGTAAGTTTGAATACATACTACTAAACTTGGTTATGCAGTTGATTCGTTGTTTTCTTTTTTTGGCACCATTACTGATTTTTGGTCAGACACTGCCTGTACAAAACGATTCCATTTCAGAAAATTATTTCATCATCGTTGGAGATACTATAACAAATAATGCGATCAATTTAAATGAGATTTACATTCTTCCAAAGTTAAAATTCAAATCTTCTGAATCTCGGCGAAGATACCTGATTTTACAGCGTAAAACCATTAAGGTGTATCCTTATGCAAAATTAGCAGCTGAACGGTTAGAAACTTTAAATTCGCGGATTTCGAACCTTAAGAGCAAACGAAAACAAAAAAAATACACCCGCATGGTTCAAAAGTATGTTGAGGAGGAGTTTGCTGAAAAACTCAAAAAATTTACGATTACGGAAGGACAAATCTTAATAAAATTAATTCACCGTCAAACAGGGGAGACTGCTTTTGAATTAATTAAATATCTACGAAGTGGATGGCGTGCTTTTTGGTATAACAATACTGCAAGTTTGTTTAATATGTCTCTAAAATTACCTTTTGATCCAACAACTTCCAAGGAAGATTATTTGATAGAGGATATTTTACAACGTCAATTCCAAAGTGGTCGGCTAGAGTATCAAAAAGCTCATAATGAATTTGATATTTATGAGCTTATGGAACAATGGAAAGACTGAGGTTGTTAAAAAGGGAGTTTTTCTAACACTCTTCTAATCCGATTATTACCAAATATTTACCGTTTGTTACGTAGAATGACCGATAATTACTTAGTGCTTTGTGTTTAGACTTAAATGAGGTTAATTTACATCATAAATAAATCAAGAAATTTTATAAAAAGAAATTTAATAACCTTTTTTGTCCCTTTATTTTAAACCTACTAAATACGATTAAGACTCAAATCTTAATCGTATTTTCATATTCAGTATAAAATGATTCAAATTTTATCATTGTTTCATTGAAGAATTCCATCACCCCACGCCATGTTGATTTGTTATGAATAGATACTTTAGAATCAATATCAACATAGACCGCTGAAAGAATTTTTTTATCGGATACTTCAAAACACTCATCAAACTTTACATCTGGTAAAAAATCAGTTTTTAAGATTGTTTTATGGGCGATAAATTGGTTCCAATATGCTTGTTGTCTGGTTGGATTCATGTCAATACAAAAGGCAACGTAAGCGGTTTTGGTATCAAAATAAAATTTAAAACTCAGTCCTTTTACGTTTGTATTATAGAGTATCCAATCTCTAGGAAATGACTTTCCAAAACTGGTCCAAAATTCTTGTCTCAAAAGTTTAGCTTCATTTTTACTAAACATGACTTTATATGAAATAAGCTAAAACAACGGCACTAATAATCATTAAAATTTTATTCAAATTAAAATGATGTCCCTCGCTACTCTCAAACAAAATAATGGTAGAAATATGAAAAAACATCCCAATGACAACAGCATTTATGCTATAAATTAAGTTTGGCGAAATGCTTAATAGATTAGCTGAGATTGAACCTAAAGGAGTCATAATGGTAAATATTCCTAAGAAAAGGAATATTTGTACCCTATTTAATTTTGATTTTATAAGATAGCTGGTTATTAAAATAGCAATAGGGATTTTATGAATAACCACGCCAATAATAATGTTAGGGTGGTCATTTAAAGGAAATCCCTCAAAAAAGGCATGTATTCCGAGACTTACAAATAAAACCCATGGAAACCTTGTGTTGGACTCTTGGTTGTGTAAGTGTCCATGTTCAGCTCCTTTGGAATAAAACTCTAAAAGAATCTGTAATAAAATACCCCCCATAATATAAAGCCCTATTTTTTTACTTTCAACGTGTTGATATACTTCTGGGAGTAGTTCAAATATGGTTGTTGATAATAAAAACGCACCACTAAATGCCAAAAATAATTTAAGGTTTAAGGATTTCGATCTACTGTAAAGGAATACGATGCTCACTCCAAATATAACAGCCAATATGGGTGCTAAAAAACTAATCATTTGCCATAAAAATTAAGATTAAACGTTCGGATGTTTTACTGTTAAAAGGCTCTAATTGATAATTTCCAAAACAGTCTATCAAATGAAGCCCTGCATTTGAGAGCATTGTTTCAAAATCTTGAAAGTTAAATGCGCGAACTTTTTCTTCAAAATGAAATGATGTTCCAGCATCATTCACCTCAATATTTTTAGTAATAAATCCATCATTATAACTGCGTTTTAAATCAAATTTTACTCCGTCTGATTCATAAGTATTATGAGCAATTAAATTTTCTATTACAACAGTACTGTTCATATAATCGATGACTCCAATTCCATTTTGTTTTAAACTCGATTTAATGGTTTTTATGACTTTTAAATTATCTATATCATTCTCAAAATACCCAAAACTTGTAAATAAATTTAAAACAACTTCAAATTGAGTTCCATAAGTATTTCTCATGTCATGTACCTCAAAAAATAAAGAATTGGATTCGTGAACTTTCGCTTGTTCAATATTGTTTTTTGATAAATCTAATCCGGTAACATTATAGCCTAAGGTATTTAAAAAAATGGAATGCCTTCCTTTACCACATGCCAAATCTGATATTGAATCGTCTGTATCTATATTTAAATAGCTTACCAGATTTTTAATAAAGTCTTCGGCTTCCTTAAAATCTCTATGTTTATATAGGATGTGATAATAGGGGGTATCAAACCAAGATTGAAACCACTTTGGATGTTCTTTTGTCATTTAATTACTTCTAACTCGAACAAAAATACTGTATTTTTGCAAGTACTAAATAATTTTGATGGAGAATAATTTTAAGATGGTTGCTAAAACCTTGTTTGGTTTTGAGGAACTTTTAGCTAAGGAATTGAAACAACTGGGGGCACAAGCGGTTACTCCAGGCGTTAGACACGTCAGTTTTGTAGGAGACAAAGGTTTTATGTATAAGGCGAATATTGGTTTACGTACAGCCATTAAAATTCTTAAACCCATTGCGAAATTTAAAGTTATAAATGAAAATGATTTATATGCCAAAATAAATGCGATTCCTTGGGAGAATTATTTAAAATCAGATGGAAGTTTGGCTGTAGGAGCAACTCTAAATGGCGATACTTTTACACACTCTCAGTATGTGTCTCTCAAAACAAAAGATGCAATTGTGGATCGATTTAGAGACAAAACTGGTGAACGTCCAAATGTAGATTTGAGGTTTCCTGATTTAAAAATAGACATTCATATTGACCGTCACTTCTGTACTGTTTCTTTGGACAGTTCTGGAGAATCTTTACACAAACGGGGTTATAAAGTGGCGACAAATATTGCTCCAATAAACGAAGTGTTGGCGGCTGGTTTAGTGTTATTATCTGGTTGGGATGGACAAAGTGATTTTATGGATCCAATGTGTGGATCTGGTACCATTTTAATTGAAGCAGCAATGATTGCTTGTAACATTCCTCCGAATTTAATGCGTAATGAATTTGGTTTTGAACGTTGGGAAGATTGGGATGTTGATTTATTTGAAAAGATTGAAGAATCCTTGCTATCTAAAACACGTGATTTTCATCATAAAATCATGGGCTTCGATAAATCGCCTAGTGCTGTGGAAAAATGGCACTTACCTTTTCGGTGGAAAAAGCCATTCAAAATGTTGAAAATGCAAAATTAGAAGATTTTATTTATATAAAACACGAAGATTTTTTCAAAACTCAAAAAGGAGGTGAGGAACATTTACATATGGTATTTAATCCTCCTTATGGGGAACGATTGGATATTGAAATGGAAAGCTTTTACAGCTCCATAGGTTCAACTCTAAAACACAAATATCCTGGCACCAATGCTTGGATGATTTCGTCAAATTTGGAAGCTCTTAAGCATATAGGATTAAGACCTTCTCGAAAAATTAAGTTGTTTAATGCCAAATTAGAAGCACGGTTTTCAAAATATGAAATGTATGCAGGTACTAAGAAAACGCACAAACTAAAGGCTGAAAACGACTAATTTAACACTCCTTGTTTACTCATTTTGTAGGAGTACCACAACAAGACAATCCCAATAATAATTGTAGATAATGGTAGGATTAATCCCACACCACTAATTGTTATAAAGTCTTGAATCAGAAAGTTATATACCTGTTGTGCTAGTAGGGAGACCAATGAAATAGAGTAGAGTAACGTTGCAATCTTTTTTTTAAATAACATTGCAATAGATCCAATAACTCCAGAAAAAACAGCTGTTGCAAATACGGCTGTCACCCAGGCTGGCATATTAGAAAAATAATATTGTTCAGATTTAGATAGGGACAATAAGGTTTTTTGTCCCATAAAAGTTTGGCCTAAATATGCAACTACTCCCATGAGGTTCCAAACAAGGGCTAGGCTACAAATAAGTAGAAAATTAGCCGAAGGTCGAATAGATGTAGAGTTCATAATTCAAGAGATTAAATTTAAAATATAATAAAATTTGCTTCAAAAAAAAATAATCATATAAATTTAATTTCAATAATTTAGTTATGATTAACTCTTAATTTAATCTATTACAAAAAAATATTTTAGAATTATTCTTTATAAACTCAATAAAGAATGTATTTTTGCAAAAATCAACCAAACCCAATATGCTTTCTATTTCAGAACAAGAAGAACGTAAAACAGGCAAAGAACTCTATAGTTACCAGAAAGGAGCTATTCAAAAAATCTTTCAATGTTTTGAAACTGCTAAGGATGATTACCATCTCTTATATCAGTTGCCTACGGGCGGTGGTAAAACAGTCATCTTTTCTGAAATTGTGAGTCAATATCTAAAAACACACAAGAAGAAAGTGTTGGTAATGACCCATAGAATTGAACTCTGCAAACAAACATCTTCGGTATTAACAGAATTTGGAGTTCAAAATAAAGTGATCGATAGCAAAGCAAATCTTGAAGATCAGACTCAGTTTGATTGTTTTGTTGCGATGGTTGAAACCCTTAATAATAGATTAAAAGATGATAAATTAGATATTTCAGATATTGGCTTAGTTATCATTGATGAAGCTCATTACAATTCATTTACGAAATTATTTAAATTTTTCGAAAAATCTTTCATTCTAGGCGTAACCGCTACTCCGTTGAGTTCAAATATTGAACTTCCAATGGCTGATAATTACAATGAATTAATTGTAGGGGAGAGTATTGAATCATTAATTGAAAACGAGTTTTTAGCCCAAGCTAATATGTATTCCTATAATGTAGGATTAACTTCTTTAGTTGTGGGGGCAAATGGAGATTATACAGTGAAATCTTCAGAGGATTTATACACTAATAATGAGATGCTTTCCAAGTTAATGGAAGCCTATACTGAACGTTGTAAGGGAAAGAAAACATTGATATTTAACAACGGAATTAATACCTCATTGTTTGTGTACGATCTGTTTAGAAATGCTGGATATCCTATAGCACATCTTGATAACACTGCTTCTAAAAAAGAGCGTACACAAATTCTTAAATGGTTTAAGGAAACCCCTAGCGCCATTCTGACTTCAGTCAGTATATTAACTACAGGTTTTGATGAACCTACTGTTGAATCCATCATTTTAAATCGAGCTACTAAATCTTTGACTCTTTACTATCAAATGATTGGTAGAGGATCTCGTATTCTAAAGAATAAAAATTCTTTTGATGTTATTGACTTAGGAAACAATTTTCATCGTTTTGGTCCTTGGGGAAGTACAAATTTAGATTGGCAACGGATCTTTAAATATCCAAATTATTATTTAGACGGGGTTTTAAGTGATGAAGAACTGGAAAGTAATTTCATTTACGAAATGCCTGAAGATATTAGAGCATCATTTTCTAATTCTAATGATGTCTATTTCGATGTCAATAAAACCTACATACAATCAATCCGCAATGGTGAGTCATCAAAAGTGGTTTTAAAACGTTCTATTGAACAACATGCGTTAATATGCATAGAAAACAGTGAAGATGTTTATGACGCCTTAAATCTTGTAAAACTTTTGACAGATGATATCGACTTTAGAATCCATCGCTATTCTAAATGTATTAGTAAGAGTACACACAACTTTTTGTCTTGGCTTAAAGAGGATTACAAAAAGAAATTAAGAGCCTATTTAAGAGAAAATTTTGACGAAATTTATGAAAGACTTGAAAAAGCATAAACTTTATAAAAATGTCTTACACACTAATTTTAGTTTCCTTTATTACTATGTTTCAATCACCTAATATTATTTTTCAATTTGAATTGGGCAGTTCTACAAACGGATGGCAAATTGTAGATGACCGTGTGATGGGAGGGAGGTCGCAAGGCAATTTCTCTGTCAACTCAGAAGGTTTTGGTGTTTTTGAAGGCTATGTTACAACCGAAAACAATGGTGGTTTCTCTTCACTTCGCTATAATTTTGATGGAATTAAAACCAGCGGTTTTGAATCTGTTGTTTTAAAATTAAGAGGAGATGGGAAATCCTATCAATTCAGATTAAAAGGTTCTGACCGTGAGCGGCATTCTTATATTTACACGTTTAAAACCACAGGATCAGAACAAGACATCATCATTCCCCTTAAAGATTTTTATCCAAGCTTTAGAGGGACAGTTCTTGATATGCCCAATTTTGACGCCGATAAAATCGAACAAATTGCTTTTTTAATTGCCAATAAGACCAATGAGCGTTTTAAATTAGAAATTGAAAGTATTTCCTTGAAATAGGACAATCCGATTTGTTGCACCTTTTTTATTCATATTTTTTTTTGCTGCATCTGTTATTTTAGATTATTTTAAATTAAGTACAGTTATCTATTTAAAGGTTGTATATTCGCCCATATATTATAAATTTAATTACATTATTATGAGTAAAGGAACAGTAAAATTTTTCAATGAATCTAAAGGATTTGGATTTATCACTGAAGAAGGAGTTGAAAAAGATCATTTTGTACACATTTCTGGATTAGTTGACGAGATTCGCGAAGGCGATTCAGTTGAGTTTGATCTTCAAGAAGGAAACAAAGGATTAAATGCAGTAAACGTAAAAGTTATCTAATACATATACTTCAAGTTTAATAAAAAGCTCAACATTTAATGTTGGGCTTTTTTGTTTAAAATATGTCTCTTCCTTAAATTGTAGGGTTAAAAATCTAACCAGAGCCAACTCCCATGAAATCTATACTGTAATTTAGGGGTGATAGTGATGCCGTAGAATATAGCTTCATTTCTAAAAAGAAACAATTTTTGAGCGTTCCATAAAATAAGATTCAAAGCGTTTGAGAACTGGAAGCATTTTTTCTGAGTAAATGACATACTGACATTTTTGAACGCTTTGAGCAATTGACATGAGTGCTGTATAAGAGGAATGTTGCGAGAGAAATTCCGCATCATCAATACTGATGAGTTTCAATTGAGCCGTACTGACACCGTTTAACAAGAATAGTTTATTCATTGTTTTTGGAGTTGAGATTAGAATATCGACTCCCATAAATAGTTCGGATTTCTGAATATCAATATGAAGCTGTTCATGTCCAACATACACACGCAATGAATTGTGTTTGGTATAGGCTAAAAAGGTTTCGTAAATTTCCAATGCACGTTCCTTGTTTTCAACTAATACAACGGCTCTTGGTGCATTTCCAACGGCCTCACATTTTAGCTTTTGTAAGGTTGTCCATACCAAAGTGGAGGTTTTACCACTGTCTTTGGATGCTGTGCAATAGACATTAATACCACTTTTTATAACAGGAATACTGCTGCTCTGAAAAGGCGTTGGGGTTTGAATGGATAGAGATTCTAATTTTTCTTGAATATCAGAATGTAATTTTTTAAAAGGCATAAAAATTTAAGAGATCACGGGTTGACGATGAATTTATAATAATAACAAATATACGCTCTGTAAACTTAATTATCTGAAAAGTTAATTTTATAATTAGGTCATCGATATTATTATAAATTATTCTCATTTAACACTAATGCATAATAGATAAACATATTATATCTTTATAAACTGATTTCCGAAATTAATAAACATGTACACAAAAGATGGAATTATTTAATCAAGAAGACACAATGTTTCCTTTGTCCTATGTTGAAATCCTTCAACGCATTCGTGCTATTGACCCGGTTAAATACGGCTCGAGCCGTAACTATATCAATGGGGCTGTAACTTATTTATCACCCTATATTTCAAGGGGTGTAATTACTACAAAGTTTATACTTTCTGAAGTTTTAAAAAAAGGCTACAAACCTGCACAAATTGAAAAATTCATCCAAGAATTGGCATGGAGGGATTATTGGCAACAGCTTTGGATCGCTAAAGGTCATTTAATAAATGAAGATTTAAAACACCCTCAAAAACCAGTTTCAAACCGTTTGATTTCAAAATCCATTGTGGATGCAACCACAGGTGTAGAAGCGTTAGATAATGCAATTAAATTGCTTTACAAAACAGGGTATATGCACAATCACTTAAGAATGTATACTGCTGCAGTGGCATGTAATATGGGATACAATCATTGGAAAGTGCCTGCCCAATGGATGTACTATCATTTATTGGATGCCGATTGGGCTAGTAATGCCCTAAGTTGGCAATGGGTTTCTGGAGCGAATGCCAATAAAAAATATGTAGCTAATCAAGACAATATAAACAAATACTGCTTTTCAACTCAAAAAAACACTTTTTTAGACGTGCCTTACGAAGCCTTTGCTTCAATGGAAATCCCGGAGATTTTAAAAGAAACCCATGAAATTGAATTAAAAACGCCATTACCGAATCCAGTGAGTTTAGAAATTGATAGTGCTTTGCCTACATGTATTTATAATTTTTACAACCTTGATCCTCTCTGGAAAAAGGGGGTTTCAGCCAATAGAATATTACTTTTGGAACCCTCTCATTTTGAAGCTTATCCAGTATCACAAAAAACTATTGATTTCATCTTAAATATTTCCAAAGAAAATATCGATTCAGTTCAAGTTTATGTAGGGGAGTTTAATACACTTAAGACCGATTACAAGCTTAATAATATCTATTATAAGGAACATCCTTTAAGTCAGCATTACCAAGGTACTGAAGAATCGCGAGATTGGATGTTTGAGGTTAAAGGCTATTATCCATCTTTCTTTTCATTTTGGAAAAAATGTAAAAATCAGCTTAAGTATTAGAAATTAGACTCAGTCTATTTACTTGATAACCAATATTTTACAACACATATTCTGTTCTATAATTTATATTATGTAAAATAGATAATTTCATTGTCCTATAGCCTACATTACCAATATGTTCACTAATTTTGTGTTATTATATATTATACAGATGAAAACACTTACAATATTTCGAATCATAGCCTTTCTTGAAGGCTTATCGTATATACTATTACTTTTTGTTGGCGTACCACTAAAATACATTGGAAATGACGTGTCAGTTGTAAAAATGCTTGGAATGCCCCACGGGTTTCTATTTATGGCTTATATAGCGTTTATAATTGTCTTACGATTTGAGAATCAATGGTTCAAAAAACATTTTATATTAATTGCTTTAGCTTCTGTCATTCCATTTGGTACGTTTATCGTAGAACATAAACTTAGAAAAACATTTTCCTGATGAAACATATTATCGAATTACTAATTCAGTTATTAACGTCCTGGGGATTACCCTCAAACATTGCTAAAAATCTCAGTATTACGATTTTATTTATAGGGTTAACGATTTTAATATACATTATCGATATAATTCTTAAGAAAATCATTCGTGCTACATTTACCAAAATTGCGAATAAATCAAAAACAGATTTTGACGATATCATGCTAGCCAATAGAGTTCCAAGTAGTATTGCTCAAATTGTTCCTTTTATACTCACCTACAAACTCATTCCAAATTTATTTTATGATTTCGAAAAACTACAAGGATTTATTGAAAAAACAATTTTAGTCATTGGGATTGCCCTTACAATTTGGGGGTTAAGAAATGTTCTCAATTCTTTAAAAATATATTTTAAAACACTCAATTTCCTTAAAGATAAACCTGTAGATAGTTACATTCAGGTTTTTATGATTTTTGTGTGGCTTACAGGTATTTTTGCTACAGTTGCCATTATCACTGGGATTTCATTTTTATCGTTTATTGCTGGTTTAGGGACTATTTCTGCCATTGTTATTTTGGTTTTCAGAGACACCATTTTAGGGTTTGTAGCGAGCATACAAGTCTCCATTAACGACATGGTGCGTATTGGAGATTGGATTACTTTTGAGAAATTTGGAGCTGATGGCGATGTCATAGAAATTAACTTAGCGACTGTTAAAGTTCAAAATTTTGACAATACCATTACTACCATTCCTACCTATGCCCTTATTTCCGACTCATTTAAAAATTGGAGAGGCATGAACGAGTCTAATGGTAGACGCATCAAACGTTCTCTTAATATTCGTATGGAGAGTGTGAAAAACCTAAGCCAAGCGGACATTCTTAAACTCTCTAAAATTCAACTAATTTCTAAATATTTATCATTACGCTCTGAAGAGATTAATGCTTATAACGACTCGCATGCAATTGATAAATCACTTTTAATCAATGGGAGAAACCTAACCAATATTGGCGTATTCAGAAAATATATGGAAACTTTTATCGAACAACACTCTGCAATCAATAAAGACATGATGATTATGGTGCGTCAGTTACAACCTTCGGCTCATGGATTGCCCATTGAAATTTATGCATTTAGCAGTGATAAACGCTGGGCGAATTATGAATACATTATAGCTGATATTTTTGATCACATGATTGCATCTGTGAGTGACTTTGATCTTGAAATTTCGGAAACCATGGTATTCCCTACTAAGAACTAAGAAATGAATTCTAGAGATTCAAGTTTAAAATCCATTCGTTTAGATTGTATTTCCAATACGATTAAAACAGATATGTCTTCTGAAGAGCACTTTCAAAACAGTGTTTTAAGACCAATAATCAAATTTCAAAATGATTTATTAATTGCAGCTTTTTTGAATTTTTCAAGCAAATATAAAAACGTGTTTTTTGAGTTGTCAACAGAAAAAAAAATCACTTATATCGAAAACGCACTTGCTAAAGATAGCAAGTTTAGAAACAGTCTTAAAGATGCAGTCGTAGGATTGTTTACCGTAGAGGAATATAATCTCTACACTGCCAATGCCTCTGCCTTAAATAAACGCATGCTAGGGATTATTAAGGAACGTCTTATCAGTCATATTCAGTTGCTCACAGAAAGAGGACCTACAACGTAGATTCTCCATTTAAATTGGTAGTCAACACAGAACTCATATAGTCAAAATAAGTTCGAATGACTTTAAAACTCTTAATGACTTCATTTTCAAAACCGTTCGAAAGCACTTCTTTATCGGAATACTTTTTGGTAAAAATAAACTGCTTTTTACGTATCAAATCAATGTTTGGATCTAGTTTATCAAACCCTCTTGGAGCAGTCTTTAGTTCATCGCCTTGCAACGCTCCCCAAACAGATTTAAATTCATTCACCTCCATCAATTCACGTAGTTCTTTAGAATCCATTTCAAGCTCTTTACGAATCCTAAAAAGATCTTCTTTATTTGGATCCCAAAACCCTGTCGCTATAAAACTCTCGTTATTTGGAGCAATGTGTAAATAATACCCCCCTCTTAGTTCAGGTTTAGTACGATGAAAACTACCTCCAAAATGAGTTTTGTAGGGCAATTTATTTTTTGAAAATCGGACATCTCTATAAATGCGAAATACTTTAAAGGAATCAATAGAATCAACCGTATTCAGTTGCTCAAATAACTGATTGTAAAATTGCTTCACACCCGTTTCAATAACTTTAAAGGTGGCTTTGTGTTCATGAAACCAATCACGATTGTTATTTTTCTGTAAATTTTTTAGAAAACTAAATACGTCTTTAGATAGCATGTTTTAATTTTTAAATTCGATTTTATGTAAAATCAAGCCAGAAGCAGGTGCAATATAATCCATCACTTCTTGGCTGTCGGGTTCTAAACTGTTTTTAATATAATTTAAATCAATGTCTCCACGCCCCAATTTAATCAAAGCCCCCATCATCAGTCGTATTTGGTGACGCCCAAACCCTTTACCGATCACTTTTAAAATGTAACTTTTTTCAGGAAAAAAATTGGCTTTATAAACGCTGTTTTCTATGATTTCACAACTGATAAGCTCTCGATTGAACACTCCTTCATCAGAAGGTTTGTAACAATAGGTTCTATAATTGTTTTGACCTTCAAAAAGCTGTGCGCCTTCTTTCATCAATTCGATATCTAAAGGATCTAAAATAGTAGTCATAATCGGTGCTGCAAATGGATGAAATTTAGCACCCTCTGCAAATACATAATGGTATTCTTTTAATTTAGAATCCTGTATAACATTAAATTTTTCATCGACTTCTTTAATACTTAACACACGAATATCTTGTGGAAGATTATGATTAAACAACTCTAAAAAAGCAGTTATATCCTCTAAGGGTGTTTGATCCAAAAACAATTCAAATGCTGCCTCATTAGCAGAAACCATGGCATCAGTTCGCCCCGCTCCTAGTGTTTTAAATTTTTGTTCCCCCAGAATAAATTTCAACGTACGATCAATCATGAGATGAATCGTTTTGGTGTTGGGCTGTTTTTGCCAACCATGAAAACGATACCCTAAAAACTGAACTTTCACTAAATAAAAATAACGCTTTTGTAACATATATTACTTGAAAAAACTACTAGGTTAATAAATCAATATACAAATTATAAAAAGAAATCAAACACAATATCGACTTCTGTTTCTCTGATTTTATAGATTTTTTTTTAATTATATTTATCATCCTTAAATCTAATTCTATGAGAAAAGTTTATTGGACAAAATTAGCTATTTCTGATTTTGAAAAAAATATTGAATTTTTAAAACTTCGATGGAATGATAAAGTAATATTTGATTTTATAGAAAAAACAGAATGTGTAATTGAAATCATTTGTGACAACCCTGAATCAGGACGATGGGATCAAGATATTCATTGCAATAAAATTTTGGTAACAAAACACATATACCTTTTTTATGAAATGGTAAATAATAAAATTTATTTGCTATGTTTTTGGAACAATTTTCAAAAACCGTATTGGCCTCTATAAATATTTTTTTTCAAAACTTGCCATTACTGTTTGATGATCCAATACTTCTCCATTTTTCACTTGTTCTTTAGCATCTTCCACGCTTTGTTTTATTTCTTCTAAAAATGCTTCACGTGGGTATAAAGCTTTTGTCAATATTTCGACCTCATGGATGTTAAAAGAATTTTCTTTCAATTTTCTGTAATACGTTGGACGTTTTAAATTTAATAGCTTTATAAAATAACTCGCTTTATAATCGGTATTGGCTATTAATACAGGGAGCTCTAACACTAATTTCTTATAATTTTTAACTAATTGTATCATTTAATGATATTTTTTGTATATATTATATACACAAATATATATAATGAGAATCTATTCACAAAATTAATGTCTGGATTTTAGAACCTCTACAACAGATTCTAATTTAAATCCTTTGGCTTGCAACAAAATCAAATAATGGAATAACAAATCCGCACTTTCATTTAAAAATAAATCATCGTTGTCATCTTTTGCTTCAATTACAACTTCAACAGCCTCCTCACCTACTTTTTGGGCGATTTTATTGATCCCTTTTTCAAATAATTCAGATACGTAAGACGTCTGTGAATTCGCATTTTCTTTGCGATCTGTGATGATTGATTCTAGTTGCGATAAAAACCCATAAGTTTCAACTTTTGATTCTCCCCAACAGCTGTCTGTTCCTTTATGACAGGTAGGGCCTTCTGGGGTTGCTTGAATCAATAAAGAGTCATTGTCACAATCATTTTTAATACTGTTTAAGGTTAAAAAATGACCACTCTCCTCCCCTTTTGTCCAAAGACGTTGTTTACTGCGACTAAAGAAAGTAACCTTATTGGTTTCCAACGTCTTGGAAAGCGCTTCGGCATTCATATAGCCAAGCATTAATACGGTTTTGGTTGTTGTGTCTTGAATAATTGCAGGAATTAATCCCTCACTGTTATACTTGATTTCCATTAGAGTCGTATGTTAATGTTATTTGATTGTAATTCTTGTTTTAAATCATTTATAGCAATTTCACCAAAGTGAAATACACTTGCTGCCAAGCCTGCATCGGCTTTTCCGTTTTTAAATACATCCACAAAATGTTGAATCGTTCCTGCACCTCCAGAAGCAATGATTGGTATATTGACGGTTTCAGACAATTGTGCTAAAGCTTCATTTGCAAAACCGGTTTTTACGCCATCATTATTCATTGACGTAAACAAAATTTCACCAGCACCTCGAGTTTCAACTTCTTTCGCCCATTCAAATAAATCCAGTTCTGTTGGAATGGTGCCACCTGCCAAATGCACAAGCCATGTTCCATCTACTTTTTTGGCATCAATAGCCACCACAATACACTGGTTTCCAAATGCTTTTGAAAGTTCATTAATAAGCTCTGGACGTTTAATGGCTGCAGAATTCACTCCAACTTTGTCAGCCCCTGATTTTAAGAGGGTTTCAACCCCTTCAACAGTGCTCACTCCACCTCCGACTGTAAAAGGAATATCAATTTGCTCGGCTACTTTTCGTACCATATCAATGGTGGTAGAACGCGATTCTAAAGTTGCAGAAATATCTAGGAACACCAACTCATCGGCACCGTTCTCCGCATATTGTTTTGCTAAAGCAACGGGATCCCCTGCATCTCTTAGGTTTAAAAAATTAACCCCTTTGACAGTACGCCCGTTTTTAATATCTAGACATGGTATAATTCGTTTGGCTAACATCCTTAAGATCGGTTTAATTGATAAGTTTCTAGTTGTTTTAATGCTATATTTCCTTCGTAAATAGCTTTTCCAATAATTACTCCTTCACAACCTAAATCAGCTAGTTTTGGCAATTCATCAAAATTTGAAATACCACCAGATGCGATGAGTTTAACAGGGGTAACTGTATTTAAAATTGTTTCGTATAAATCAAATGAGGGGCCTTGGAGCATCCCATCTTTGGCAATGTCTGTACAGATGACATAAGAAATGCCTTTTGTCACATAATCTTTTATAAATTCTAGAACTTCTTTATCGCTTTCCTCCTGCCAACCTTGAATGGCTATTTTTTGATCCAAACAATCGGCTCCTAAAATAATTTTATCAGATCCATAGGTTTCTAACCAATTTAAAAATTGTGATGGATTTTTAACAGCAATACTCCCTCCGGTAATCTGGTTTGCACCAGATTCAAAAGCGATTTTTAAATCCTCATCTGATTTTAATCCTCCACCAAAATCAACTTTTAAACGCGTTTTAGTAGCGATGGTTTCTAAAATTTTATGGTTAATTATATGGTGTGCTTTAGCACCATCTAAATCAACTACATGCAGATGTTTGATGCCTATGTCTTCAAACATTTTAGCAACTTCTAAAGGATTTTCATTATAGACTTTTTTAGTGCTATAATCTCCTTTGGTTAGGCGGACACACTGGCCATTGATAATGTCTATTGCAGGTATAATTCGCATCTTATAAGTTTAAAAAGTTTTGTAATAATTGAGCTCCATCTTTGCTACTTTTTTCAGGGTGAAATTGTACCCCATAAAAATTATCAGATTGCAAGGCTGCCGAAAATTCAAGTTCATATTCAGAAGATGCAATGGTTTGTGTTCCAATACTGGCGTAATAACTATGTACAGAGTACATAAAACTGTTTTCAGGAATCTCTTTTAGTAAATTAGATTGTAAGTTTTGAATCGTGTTCCACCCCATGTGCGGTACTTTAACAGCATTTGAAAACCGTTTGACATCCACATCAAAAACTCCAAGTCCTTTGGTATTGCCCTCTTCGGAATGCTTGCACAACAATTGCATCCCTAAACAAATGCCTAAAACGTCTTGTTTGAGAGTTGGAATTAAGAGGTCTAATTTTGATTTTTTGAGCATTTCCATTGCCTGACTTGCTTCACCAACACCAGGAAATATCACTTTATCTGCGTTTTGAATTTCTTGTACGGAATTCGAGAGCTTGGCATTGACTCCCAACCGTTGAAACGCAAATTGAATGCTTTGAATATTTCCTGCTCCGTAATCGATTATTGTAACGTCCATTTATTCTAAAGTTCCTTTAGTAGATGGTAAAATCATTTTATTAACATCGCGTTTGACCGCCATTTTGATTGCTTTTGCAAACGCCTTAAAAATCGCCTCAATTTTGTGATGTTCGTTACTCCCATCAGCTTTGATGTTTAAATTACACTTTGCTCCGTCTGTAAAGGATTTAAAGAAGTGCATAAACATTTCAGTCGGCATTTTACCAACGTATTCACGCTTAAAATCCGCGTCCCAAACAAGCCAGTTTCTACCGCCGAAATCAATAGCAACTTGCGCCAAACAATCGTCCATTGGCAAGCAAAATCCATAACGTTCAATTCCCAGTTTTGAGCCTAAGGTTGTGTGGATTAAATTTCCTAAAGCAATTGCAGTATCTTCAATGGTGTGGTGTTCATCGACTTCTAAATCGCCTTTTACTTTGATGTCCAAATCCATTTGTCCATGACGGGCTATTTGATCTAACATATGATCAAAAAAGGCAATTCCAGTGTCAATTTGACTTTGACCTGTTCCGTCTAAATTTATAGAAATTGCAATTTTTGTTTCATTTGTATTTCTAATGATAGAGCCTTCCCGTTGTTTTGCTTTCAGGAATTCATAAATGGCTTCCCAACGGTTTGTTTCTAGGGCTATAAAAGGGATTAACTCCTCTTGCTTGACCGAGAGTTCATCTTCCCCTAAATGTGTTTCATCGTTGATGTAAATACCTTTACATCCTAAGTTTTTAGCCAATTCGATATCTGTAAGGCGATCACCAATTACAAAAGAGTTTCCTAAATCATAGGCTTCTGAAAAGTATTCCGTTAATAAGCCTGTCTGAGGCTTTCGTGTTGGTGCATTGTCTTTGGCAAAGGTGCGATCGATGAACTGTTTTTCAAATACAATGCCTTCATTTTTAAAAGTATCAAGGATAAAATTATGAACGGGCCAAAACGTTTGCTCTGGATACACTTCTGTTCCTAATCCATCTTGATTGGTAATCATTACAATTTCAAAATCTAATTCGTGACATATTTTCTTTAAATTAGAAAATACGTCTGGATAGAATTCTAACTTCTCGAAAGAATCAATTTGTTCATCTGCGGGTTCACGGATAAGTGTTCCATCACGATCTATAAATAATACAGGCTTCATTTTAAAGTCTTTAATTTTGTTAATAATTGGGTGTTTTCAGAAGGGGTTCCTACGGATATTCTAAGGCAATTTTCACAGTGTAATTGTGAGCTTCGATTCCTAACTACAATTCCTTTTTTAATAAGTTCATCATATCGCTTGTTCGCATCATCGACTTTGATTAAAATAAAATTAGCTTCAGAAGGGTATATTTTTTTTACAAAAGAATAGGTTTCCAATGCCTTTGCTAATCGGTTGCGTTCTTGTAAAATCGTTTTGATTTGATCGGCTACCTTGTTCTTGTTTTCAAGTGCTTTTAAAGCAGCATCTTGAGTAAGTGTATTGATGTTATAAGGAGGTTTAATTTTATTCAATATTGCAATAATTTCTTGAGAAGCATAACAAATCCCCAATCGAATTCCTGCTAAACCATAGGCCTTAGAAAGTGTTTGCGTGACAATTAAATTTGGATATGAATTTATCCGTTCCGTCCAGCTGGTTTCGTCTGTAAAATCGATATAGGCTTCATCAATTACTACCAGCCCATTAAAAGCACTTAAAAGTTGTTCTATCGCAGCACAATCAACCGTATTTCCAGATGGATTGTTTGGGGAACAGATAAATAATAATTTAGTATTTGTTTTTACATTTGCAAGAATTTTATCGACTTCTAATTCAAAGTTTGATGCTAATGGGACTTGTATATTCTCAATAGCATTTAAATTAGCCAAGACGTTATACATGCCATAAGTTGGTGGTAAGGAAAGTATGCTGTCTTGATTGGGCTCACAAAATGCTCTAAAGATTAAATCCAAAACTTCATCGCTGCCGTTCCCTAAGAGGATTTGATTGGTTGGTACATTTTTTTGGTTTGAAATAAGGGTTTTTAAAGCCGTTTGCTGTGGATCTGGGTAACGATTCACTGCACTATTAAATGGGTTTTCATTGGCATCTAAAAACACCATATTAGCTTCTAGGTCTTTATATTCATCACGTGCAGACGAATAGGGCTTCATCTGCAGTATATTTTTTCGAAGGAGTTTATTTAGATTCATCACCAATAGATTTTAATCGGATTGTTACCGCATTTTTGTGTGCCATTAAGCCTTCGGCTTCGGCCATGAGTTCAATAGTCGTTCCTATGTTTACTAAGCCTTCTTTTGTAATTTCTTGAAACGTGATATTTTTTAGAAAACTATCTAAATTCACTCCTGAATAGGCTTTTGCATAACCATTGGTTGGCAGAGTATGATTGGTTCCAGAGGCATAGTCTCCAGCACTTTCGGGAGTGTATGCTCCAATAAATACAGAACCTGCATTGATCACATTCTCAACAAAAAATGGATTATTATCCGTAGAAATTATATAATGCTCTGGACCATAATAATTAATTAAATCGACCGCTTCTTGATCAGATTTAACCAAAATAAGTTTCTTGTTTTCGAGTGCTTTTTCAATAATCGGTTTGCGCTCTAAGCTTTGAGTTTGAATCCGTATTTGATCGGCTGTTTCTAAAAGCATATTTTCATCTGTTGACACTAAAATAACTTGACTGTCAATACCATGTTCTGCTTGGCTTAAGAGATCCGAGGCGACAAAAGCAGGGTTGGCAGTTTTATCCGCCATAACCAACAGTTCACTCGGGCCAGCTGGCATATCAATTGCGACTCCAAATTTGGTAGCGAGTTGTTTTGCCACCGTTACATATTGGTTTCCTGGACCAAATATTTTAGAAACTTTAGGAATACTCGGCGTTCCAAATGTCAACCCTGCAATGGCTTGAATCCCTCCTACTTTAATAATTGTTGTAATTCCACACAAAGCTGCAGCGTATAAAATTTCATTTGCAATCGCTCCTTCTGAATTTGGAGGGGTGCATAACACAATGTTTTTACACCCTGCAATGGTTGCCGGTACAGCAAGCATCAAAACTGTTGAAAACAGTGGAGCTGTTCCTCCAGGAATGTAAAGTCCTACAGATTCTATAGGGCGTTTTTGCTGCCAACAACGCACACCTGTTTGTGTTTCCACATCAACTTTCTGCGTTTTTTGTGCGTTGTGAAAGACTTCAATATTGGACTTTGCTTGTTGAATGGCCAATTTTAAGTCTTCTGAAACTGCTTCCGAAGCACTCTCAATTTCTTCTTGTGATACAAAAACAGACTCTAAATTGACCTTATCAAATTGTTTTGTGTATTGTGCAATAGCTGTATCTCCATTTTGTTTTACAGCCAAAAAGACCTCGTTTACAATGGATTCAATAGCCTCCACAGATTGAGTAGGACGTTGGAGTATTGATTCCCAAGTGGATTGGGGCGGATATTTAATTATAGCCTCCATTAAAGCACCATTTTTTCGATTGGACATATAAGGATGCCTTGAGCTCCTAAGGCTTTTAAATCGTCAATAATATTCCAAAACTGGTTCTTATCAATCACACTGTGCACCGAACTCCACCCCGACTCAGCTAATGGAAGAACAGTTGGGCTTTTCATTCCGGGTAAAACATTTATGATTGCTTCTAAACTCTTATTTGGAGCATTGAGCAATACATATTTAGACGATTGTCCTTTGATAACAGATTCAATCCTAAATTTTATTCTATCTAAAATTGCTTTTTGAGCTTCTTTTATTGTTGGCGATATTGCCAATACTGCTTCCGATTTTAAAATCACTTCTTTTTCAACCAAATTATTTTTAAATAAGGTTCCTCCAGTAGAAACGATATCTACAATCGCTTCTGCCAATCCAATATTTGGAGCAATTTCAACGGATCCATTAATGACATGGATGCTAGCTTTGATATTATTGTCATCTAAAAAGGCATTGACGGTATTGGGATAAGAAGTCGCAATTTGCTTGCCATTTAAATCTTCTAGGGATTTGTAATCCATGTTTTTTGGAACGGCAATAGATACCCTGCATTTTGAAAACCCAAGTTTTGAAATATAATTAATGGAGTTTCCTTTTTCGACAAGGACATTTTTTCCAATAATAGCGGCATCTACAACTCCATCTTTTAGGTATTGAGGGATGTCCCCATTTCGAAGGTAAAACACCTCGATAGGGAAATTAGTAGCTGTAGCTTTGAGTTGGTCTTTCCCATTATCAATGGAGATTCCAATATCTTTGAGAAGTTTCATGGAATCGTCTTTTAAACGTCCTGACTTTTGTACTGCAATTTTTAAATTATTCATTGTTTTTCTTTTAGTAAAAAAAAGACCCGTTTGATTTCTCAAACGGGTCTGTATATAGTTATAATAGTATCCTACACAAATTTACCTCGCTTGATGGCCAGTTAAAATGTGGTGGTGATGGATTGCTATAAATAAATTCATTGTTATAATATTGAGCACAAATATTCAGAAAATAATTAGTATAAACCTAACAAATTTTTAAAAATTATTAATTTCATAAAATAGGGTGTTTAAAACTAACTAATTTCTAAAATTTATTGATTCCCTAAAATAATTGGCAGACCATTTTTTCCAGAACCTATAACGATGACTTTACTGTTTGAAGATTCAGATAACTTAACAGTAGCTTCAATCCCTTTATCTTGAAGGATACGATCATTAAGAGAGGCACTCAATATTCTGTTGGCATCTGCTTTACCTTTCGCTTCAATACGTACTTTTTGTGCTTCTTTATCGGCAGTTACTAATCTAAATTCATATTCTAAAGATTCTTGCTCTTGCTTTAATTTACTCTCAATCGCGTTTTTGATAGTGTTTGGAAGTTTCACATCTTCGACCAGTACTCGTTTCACATTTAAAAATTGCCCCTTTAATAAAGTGACCACTTCATCAAGTATTTCTTGCTCAATTACATCACGCTTACTAGAGTATAGTTGTTCAGGTGTATAACGACCTACAACACTTCTTGCTGCTGCATTGACCGCTGGACTTAGAAGTTCATTTACATAGTCTTCTCCTTTTGTTTTAATTAAACTTCCAAGGTTTTCATATTCTGGTTCGTACCAAATTGTTCCATTCACTTTTACTTCGAGTCCATTTACGGATAAAACATTCATTTCATCTGAAATAGATTGTTGTCTTACTTTATGAATTAACATGCTGTTCCAAGGTGCCACAACATGAAATCCTTCTCCGTAAGTTTGTTCTGTATCAATACCATCTCCAAAACGCTCAAATAACACACCCCCTTCTCCAGGGCCGATCGTTACAGCAGTTTTAGAAATTAAAATAATAATTGCTCCTATTATAAAAATTATAGGAAGTCCAATTTTAGGCAAATTTTGCATTTTTTTTTGTTTTTAAATTATTAAATAAGTCCGTTGTATTTTCTTATAAACCATTCGATTGCTAAGCTTAATATAAGTACTAACAACCCAATTTTAATATCGATCAAAGGTACTGTTTTTTTAATAATTTTTTGAATACTAGAGAACCGATTGTCGGAAATTAAGTTTGTGATTAATTGATTGGCTTCAGAATCAAAATAAATCGCTCCATCTGTGTTTGTTGCGAGTTGTTCTAGTTTTTGAACATTCGCATTTATAAATTGTTGTTCGATATTAAAATCTAATATTTCAATTGTCCCAAACGAACGATGTGTTCCGTTGTTTACACGTACTTCAAAAGAATAATTAGCAGGTTCTAAGGTGCTTAAATTCACTACATAACTGTTTTGATCTGCAATCATAGGATACTCATAATACTGCCCAGTAGTTTTGTTTTTTAAGCTTATTTGTAGTTGTGCATTTCGATTGGGTTCATAATTTTTATTAAAAAATTGTGCTGATATTTTTAGGGGTTCAGTTCCATCGTAAATAGATTCATAATTGACCAGCAGACGTGTATTTTGATTTTTGATGTTTAAATATTGGATCAATTTTGCTAAAAAGGTGTCAAATGTTTTAAAATTTTGATCTTCACGGAAGGAATGCATGCGCCATTTCCACAAATTCTCGGCTAATAAGACCGCTGTTCTTTGAGAATTATTTTCGTAAGTAAACCATAAAGGTTCTGGGGTTGTTCTCCCGTTAATCGATTTAAATACCAAGGTTTCATGAGGGACGTTTATAGAGATTGCTCCAAATTCTGTGGTTAAGGGTGGATGGGTACGAAACTTAAAATCATCTACAGAAAAATTATTAAAATCTGGGTTGATAACGCCTTGATAATTTTCAACTTGTGTTGTGACCTCTTGTTTGAAATTAGATTGTATGGCGTTTAAGAACCCCCATTGAGTTTGGGTACCTCCTATAATAAAGGAGTTTAACTTTCTTTTTTCAATAAGATCAAAAACCGTTTTAAAACGTTGATTGGGTTGAAACAAAATCGCTAAATCATAGGATTCATTGGTTGCTAAATACTCTGTTGGTGAACATATTTTTACAAGCCGTTGCTTGTTTGTTTCGATCGCCGCTTTTATGGTTCCCAAATCAGGATGTGTCATAGATGTTACTAACGCAATATTGGTGTACTCGTCAATCGTTTCAATAGCAAAAGATTTTTGATTATTGACCGTGTTTTTTTCGTTTTCAATTGGGGTTAAACTAACTTGATACCGGTGTATTCCTACTTTTTTGGACGCAATTTTAGGGGTTATAATTTTTGAATTCTGAGTTGCTGAAAACTGAAGTTGTTCTTTATGAACAATTCGACCACCAGATTCAATTTTTAATTCTGACTTTACAGGATCCTCCCCTGTGTAAGATGCAATAATTTCTAAAGGAAATTTATTGTTTAAATAGGTGTATTTATTGACATTAATTTGTTGAATTTTTAAATCTGTATGGTAAATACTATCTCCCAATATAAGAGGGAAAATGACTTGTTTAAACTGATTAGAAGCAAATTCATAAGCGTTGCCAATAGTTTGATTTCCATCCGAAATTAGAACAATTGGAGCAATTTGAGAATCATTGAGCGACTCTAAATCTTTAATACTCTTAGTAATGTTAGTTTGTGTACTCTCAAAATTGAGTGCAGGGTTCTGATTGATTTGTGTTCCAAAAGGATACACTTCTATTTGATATTTAGAGGAAAGTTCTCTATTGTTTAGAATGGTTTGGACCGATATAGATGCAACACTGTCTTTATTTAAATACTTAATAGATTGAGAATTATCAACTAGAACAGCAAGTATCGGTTTAATTATTTTACTTTCTTTATTTTCAAATTTTGGATTGATAATCAAAAGTAATAAGGTAAAAATGGAAATGAATCTAAGTCCCGCCAAACTCCAATGAAGCGCGTTATGTTTAGCTTTATATATATACTGAAAAAGCGCTATAAATAGCGCTAATAATCCAGATCCTATAAAATATAAAATTGTTTGTATGGGCATAATCAATTAAGCTGTAAACAGCATCTTTTGTACAAGGGATTAAGTGAGCATTCCACCATCGACATTGAGTGTTTGTCCAGTAATATAACTTGATAGATCACTTGCAAGAAACACACAAGCATTGGCAATATCTTCCGGAGATCCTCCGCGTTTTAAAGGGATTCCAGCACGCCATCCTGCAACAGTTGCTTCGTCTAATTTGGCAGTCATTTCAGTTTCAATAAACCCTGGCGCAATCACATTACTTCTAATATTTCTTGACCCAAGCTCTAAAGCGACAGATTTTGAAAAACCGATAATACCTGCTTTGGAAGCGGCATAGTTTGTTTGCCCAGCATTACCCTTCACGCCTACTACCGAACTCATATTGATAATAGATCCCTTTCGTTGCTTTAACATCGTACGTTGCACAGCTTTAGTCATATTAAAAACAGACTTTAGGTTCACTTCAATCACCTTATCAAAATCCGCTTCCCCCATTCGCATGAGTAAGTTGTCTTTTGTAATACCGGCGTTGTTTATGAGAATATCAATCGCACCAAAATCTGCAAGTACATCTTCTGCTAATTGTTGTGCATCACTAAAATTAGCGGCGTTACTTTGATAACCTTTAATGGTAGTTCCAAAAGCTTGTAATTCTGTTTCTAAGGCTTTGGCTGCTTCAACAGATGCACTGTATGTAAATGCCACATTTGCACCATGCTGAGCAAAAACGGTTGCAATTCCTTTTCCAATTCCACGACTTGCACCAGTTATAATGGCTGTTTTTCCTTCTAATAGTTTCATGTATCTATATTTATTATTTTTAAAAGGTTGTAAGCAAGTTTGTATTTAGTCATTCCCTTAGGCGGTACTAATTTCTGCATGCTTGTTTCATATAATTCCTTTTAATAGTTAAGTCTATAAAAGCGCTAAATAATATTCATATCAAAGATAGTAAAATGGTTTCAAATAAAATTCCTTTAAAAATGATTTGTGACCACTATGTTTAGGGATCATTCATATAGTGGGATGTTGATGTATTATCAAAATCTATACTAATTATGGTTTTTTAATTAAATAATTATAATATATACGGTCAAAATTTAATAATTATTAAATATAATTTTGTTTATTTGTTTCTACAAAAAATTAAACAAAATATGAAAACATTAAATATTTTAAAATTTTCCCTTTTCATTTTCTTAATATCGAGTTGCTCAAGTAGTGATGAGGGTGTCGGATCTGGAAATGGTGGAAATACTAATGAAACAGTCACATCGATTACTTTATCAACAGCTTCAAATGAAGTTAATACAGGGGCTCAAGTCGCGTTTACTGTAACAGGAAATAACGATTCAGACCTAACAAATTCATCGACTTTAAAAGTAGATGGTCAATCAGTCTCAAATCCGTTTTCTTTTAATTTAGAAGGTACTTACCAAATTGTAGCTTCGTACGAGGGTTTAACCTCTAACACACTTACTTTAATAGTCAGCGATGTTCCACCTAGCAGTATTGTTCTTAGTTTTGATCAAGAAAATTATGTTAATGGGGACTCTGCCACATATACTGTAAAAGACAACTTTAATAATACGGTTACTTCTGATGCTGAAGTGACTTTAAATGGAGCAGTTATAGAAAATCCTTATAATTTTACAGCTAACGGAACATATGAATTCACCGCAACCTATGTTGGGTTAACGTCCAATACTGTAAGTTTCATGATTGAATCTCCATCCGACTTTAGCGACACGAGTTCATTTAACGGTTCAGGAGCGCCAAGTACATTTACCAAAAAAGTACTTTTAGAAGATTTTACAGGGACTTGGTGTCCACAGTGCCCTCCTGCTGCATCAGCAATTGCAAATGCTATGAGTGGAAATTCAAATATATTTGGGGTTGGCTATCATGATGGGGATCCTATGCAAATTTCAGAAACCTCTTATTGGTCTAGTTACTATAACGTCACAGGATTTCCAACGGTTTATGTAAACGGTCCAGACACACGATGGAATTTTCCAAACATGGGACAAGTAAATTCTGAATTGGCAGAGACTGCAACTGTTGGTCTAGCAATTGAAGGAAGTATTATTGGAGGAAAACTGGATATAGAAGTTCAAGTAGGTTTTAACACAACTCCTAATGAAGAGGTAAAACTGATGATTTATTTAGTTGAGGATAATGTTACAAGTTCTTCAGCCCAAGCAGGATCTTCTCAAGGGACTAGCTATGTGCATAGAGATGTTTTGAGAGAAGTTTACACAAATCAATTAGGAGATGTTATAACAAGCTCCAATACAACTAATGGAGGTGTTTTTACACGAACAATTACAGGACTTGATTTACCATCTAATGTAGATGATGTTAGTAATTTAAAATTGATAGCATTTGTAAGAAATACCTATACTAAAACTTTTGTGGATTATTTTGGTGAGACCCATTCAAATTCTCCGCACTATGATATTTATAATGTACAGGAAGTCCACCTTGGTGAATCCCAAGCATTTGATTAAATTGTTTATTTAAAACAATATAGTTTTAAACAAAAAAGCCACTCAATGAGTGGCTTTTTTGTTCTTCTTTTTGATGTCACTCAAAATCGGGAAACTTTGCACAGTGGAATTTGTTTATGTGGGCACGAGTTATAAACTCGCGCCAGCGGGGGTAAATGCCCATCGGAGGCTGAGAAATGAATTTAAGGGTGTTGTTTTTAGGATGGACTGTAGAAATCACAAGTAGGTATTTGGGCAACCTAAATATACAATTTATTTGAAATATTGACAGCTACAACAGTAAAAAAAAACCTCCCAATACAATTAGGAGGTTAGCTATTATTATATAAAAAGGTTCTTTTACGCGAGTACTTCCGCGACTTTCTTTCCTATTTCAGCAGGAGATTCCACAACATGAATGCCACATTCTCTCATGATTTGTTTTTTGGCTTGAGCGGTATCATCACTCCCCCCAACAATAGCACCCGCATGGCCCATTGTACGTCCAGCAGGAGCAGTTTCTCCAGCAATAAATCCAACCACTGGTTTTTTACTGCCACTCGCTTTGTACCACTTGGCAGCATCGCCTTCTAGTTGTCCACCAATTTCTCCAATCATCACCACACATTCAGTTTCGGAATCGTTGATCAGTAATTCTAAAGCTTCCTTGGTAGTGGTTCCAATTATTGGGTCGCCACCAATTCCAATTGCAGTTGTGATTCCTAAGCCTTGTTTTACCACTTGGTCTGCCGCTTCATAGGTCAATGTCCCAGATTTAGATACAACGCCTACAGTTCCTTTTTTAAACACAAACCCAGGCATGATTCCCACTTTTGCTTCTTCAGGAGTAATCACTCCAGGACAATTAGGGCCTACCAAACGGCAGTTTTTTGTACTAATATAGTTGGAAGCCTTAATCATATCGGCAACGGGAATACCTTCTGTGATTGTAATGATTACTTTTATACCAGCATCAGCTGCTTCCATAATAGCGTCGGCTGCAAAAGCAGGGGGTACAAAAATAATGGTGGTGTCTGCTCCAACTTGTTCCACAGCTTCTTGTACAGTATTGAATACAGGTTTTTCTAAATGCGTTTGTCCACCTTTTCCGGGTGTTACACCTCCAACAACATTTGTGCCGTAGTCAATCATCTGAGAGGCATGAAATGTCCCTTCACTTCCTGTAAATCCTTGAACGATAATTTTTGAATCTTTATTTACTAAAACACTCATTTTGTTTTGATTTTATTGTTTAATTTTTGTTGCTGCAAATGTAATTTTTTTGAATGGGAATCTTAAAGGTTTTAAAGCTAAAATTTAAATGAGACCTATTTATTTTAAATCCTTAATAATCGCTGGTAATTTACGAAGTAATGCTAATTCTTTGAGTTTGGCTCGAGATTCTTCTATAGGGGTTCCAAAATATGTTTTTCCACCTTCAATCGATTTTGTAACTCCTGTTTGTCCCAAAATAACTGCTTTGGCTCCAATAGTAATTCCGCTATTGGTTCCTACTTGCCCCCAAATTGTGACTTCATCTTCTATAATGCAACAGCCAGCAATTCCAGATTGTGAGGCGATAAGGCATTTTTCTCCAATAATGGTGTCATGCCCTACTTGAATTAAATTATCCAATTTAGTGCCTTTACCAATGGTGGTATCGCCAGTAACGCCGCGATCAATCGTACATGAGGATCCAATATGAACATCATTTTTAATCACCACTCGCCCACTAGAAAGCAATTGATCATACCCTTCAGGACGTTTTTTATAATAAAACGCATTCCCTCCTAAAACAGAACCTGATTGTATGACTACATTATCGCCAATGATCGTATCGTCAAAAAGACTCACATTGGCATGAATTATAGAGTTTTTACCTATGACCACATTGTTTCCTATAAAACAATTGGGTTGAATAATTGTTCCGGCTCCTATTTTGGCGGAGTCAGAAATTGCTTTATGAGCCGCTTGAAATGGTTTAAAATGCAGAGTCAGTTTATTGAAATCTCTAAAAGGGTCGTCAGAGATTAACAATGCTTTTCCTTCAGGACATTCCACTTCTTTGTTGATAAGGATTACAGATGCTTTGGAAGTAAGGGCTTTGTCGTAATATTTAGGGTGGTCCACAAAAACGATGTCACCAGGAGTGACAACATGAATTTCATTCATACCCAATACTTCAAATTTTGGATCCCCTACAAAGTCGCAATCAATCAGCGATGCTATTTCTTTTAAGGTGTGCGACTGAATAAATTTCATGTTATTCTTTGATCCGTTCTTTATACGAACCTTTTGCTGTCTCTACTTTGATTTTATCTCCTTCATTGATAAACAAAGGCACCATAACCGTTGCTCCTGTCTCAACAGTTGCTGGTTTGGTAGCATTGGTTGCAGTATTGCCTTTAATTCCAGGTTCTGTTGCGGTGACTTCTAGAATCACACTTGCTGGTAAATCCACAGAAAGTGGCGAACTATCTTCTGTGTTGATGAGTACTGTGACAATTTCTCCTTCTTTCATTAAGTCAGGACTGTCTAAAACTGTTCTTTGGAGTTCTATTTGAGAATAATCGACAGTATTCATAAAATGAAAGGTATCGCCGTCATTATATAAAAATTGAAATTTATGTGTTTCTACACGAACTTCGTCAATTTTATGCCCTGCTGAAAACGTATTATCAATTACTTTTCCGTTTGTAACACTTTTCATTTTTGTTCTTACAAATGCTGGACCCTTCCCTGGTTTTACGTGAAGAAATTCAATTATTTTAAAAATATCGTGGTTGTATTTAATACATAACCCATTTCTAATATCTGATGTACTTGCCATAAATGTGTTTAATTAGATTTAAAATATCCTTTCATAATTCCACGATGAGAATTTTTGATGAATTGTAAAATTTCATCACGCTCTGGAGTGGCTTCCATTTCAGCTTCAATAATTTCTGCTGCTTGAGAGTTGTTGTAGTTTTTTTGATACAGTAATCGGTATATATTTTGTATTTCTTTGATCTTATCTGAAGTAAATCCACGACGTCTTAATCCGACAGAATTGATTCCTACATAAGATAACGGTTCTCGTGCTGCTTTTACATAAGGAGGCACGTCTTTACGAACTAAAGACCCTCCGGTTACAAAAGCATGATTTCCAATAGAACAAAATTGATGTACAGCGGTCATTCCTGCCAATACAACATGGTTCCCTACCATGGTATGACCTGCTAAGGTACTGTTATTAGAAAAAATACAATTATTTCCAACGGTACAGTCATGTGCAATATGGCAATATGCCATAATCAGACAATTATCTCCAATGACTGTTTTCATTTTATCTGTAGTTCCACGATTAATCGTGACACATTCTCTTATAGTAACGTTATTACCAATCACAACCGTTGTGTCTTCGTCATCATATTTAAGATCTTGAGGCATTGCAGAAATAACGGCTCCTGGAAAAATATTACAATTTTTACCGATGCGTGCACCTTCCATTATTGTAACGTTTGATCCAATCCACGTTCCTTCTCCTATGACAACATTGTTATTGATCGTAGTAAAAGGTTCTATGACCACGTTTTTGGCAATTTTGGCTCCAGGATGAACATAGGCTAAAGGTTGATTCATGATGTTTGTTTTTTGATATAAAACGGATTTATTTAACTTTTGATATTTGAGCCATTAACTCGGCTTCAGCACATAATTTTCCATTCGCATAAGCATACCCTTGCATGTGACAAATTCCTCTTCTAATAGGTGTAATTAATGAGCATTTGAATATAAGTGTGTCACCCGGAACAACTTTTTGCTTGAATTTTACATTGTCCATTTTCATGAAAAAAGTAAGGTAGTTTTCTGGATCTGGAACAGTATTTAATACCAATACCCCACCCGTTTGTGCCATGGCTTCAATAATGAGTACGCCAGGCATTACCGGTGCTCCAGGAAAGTGTCCAACAAAAAATGATTCATTCATGGTTACATTTTTACAACCGATCACATGGTTTTGTGATAATTCATAGACTTTATCCAAGAGTAAAAATGGAGGACGGTGTGGCAACATATCCATAATGGCATTAATATCCATGAGGGGTTGCTGATTTAAATCAACATTGGGCACATTGTTTCTACGTTCCATTTTAATGATTTTTGCGATTTTTTTTGCAAATTGGGTATTCACAAAATGGCCAGGTTTATTTGCGATTACTTTTCCCTGAATTCTAGTTCCAATTAGAGATAAATCTCCTATAACATCCAAAAGCTTGTGGCGAGCAGCTTCATTGGGCGTATGTAAGGTAAGGTTGTCTAAAATCCCGTTTGCCTTCACTGAAATGGAATCTTTATTGAAAGCTACTTTTAAACGCTCCATGGTTTCTTTTGAAATGGGTTTGTCCACATAAACAATTGCATTGTTTAAATCGCCACCTTTAATCAGTCCATGTTCCAAAAGAGTTTCAAGTTCATGTAAAAAACTAAAGGTACGTGAATCGGAAATCTCCTCCTTGAAGTCTGACAAATGTTGTAAGGTAGCATTTTGAGTTCCTAATACTTTGGTTCCAAAATCAACCATAGTCGTAATCTGATATTCATCCGATGGTATTATTGTAATTTCACTGCCTGTTTCTTCATCGGAATAAGAAATGACATCTTTAACTACAAATACTTCTCTAAAAGCTTCCTGTTCTTTAGTTCCCACACTTTCTAAGGCTTCAACAAAATACTTAGAGGATCCATCCATTATTGGAGGTTCTGAAGTGCTTAATTCAATGATGACATTATCGATCTCTAGTCCAACAAGTGCTGCAAGTACATGTTCACAGGTTTGAATAGAGACACCATTTTTTTCTAAGCAAGTGCCACGTTGGGTGTTTGTTACAAGATTTGCATCCGCTTTAATAATAGGCATTCCTTCTAAGTCAATTCTTCTAAAAGTATATCCATTATTAATATCAGCAGGAAGAAAATTTATTTCAACCTCTAGCCCGGTATGAAGTCCTACGCCTTTTAAAGAAACTTTTTTGGAAATCGTTGTTTGTTTCGATTCAGATTTAATTATCATGATTTAAGGGTTTTTTCTAGTGTATCAACAGTCTTTACAATATTTGGGAGGTTTTTGAAATGAATATAGGATTTATAATAATCTCTAAATGAAAATGCTGGGGTTCCTTGTAAAACTTCGTTGTCTTTAATCGTGTGTCCAATACCTGATTGTGCTTGAATTTTTACATTATTCCCAATCTCAATATGTCCGGCTATCCCTACTTGTCCACCAATTTGGCAGTTGGTTCCAATTTTAGCTGATCCTGCAATACCAGTTTGAGCAGCAATTACTGTGTTTTCGCCAATAACCACATTATGGGCTACTTGAATTTGATTGTCAAGTTTTACACCCTTTTTTATGAGTGTAGATCCAAGCGTTGCACGATCAATAGTGGTAGCAGCACCTATATCAACATAATCTTCAATAATAACATTTCCAATTTGGGGTACTTTTTGATAAGCACCAGTATCATCTGGTGAAAATCCAAATCCATCTGCACCAATAACCGCAGCAGAATTGATAAAACAATGGGAACCAATCACACAATCAGAATAAATTTTAACTCCAGAAAATAAGGTTGTATGTGATCCAATAGTTACATTGTCACCAATAAAGGTATTTGGATAAATTTTTACGTGATCCCCAATCACTACATTTTCGCCAATGTGAGAAAACGCACCTATATAAACACCTTCGCCATAAGTAGCTGATTCCGATATAAATATTGGAGATTCAACACCTAATTTGTTGTTTTTTATATGGTTGTAATACTCTAATAGTTTGGAAAATGAACTGTATGCATTTTCAACTTTGATGAGTGTGGTTTCTATTTTCTGATCAGAAATAAAGTCCTGTCCGATGATGGTTATAGAGGCCTTAGTTGTGTATATGTAAGGCGTGTATTTTGGATTCGCTAAGAATGTAAGAGAGCCTTCAGCAGCTTCTTCAATTTTGGAAAGTGTGTGGACTTCAACATCCGGGTTTCCAACAATTTCTCCATTTAATATCTCTGCTATTTGTTTGGCTGTAAATTTCATCACTTGCAAAAGTAAAAAAAATTATCAAAGAATATCCTTTGGAAAGCATATATAATGCTTCGAGACGGTTTTAGTGAGCACTTTTGAGGACAGATGATCGGATGCTTTAAGTATATCTAATGTTTTCCCATTTTTGTATAAAATCTTAAGACCTTCCTGTTTTGGGTTGTAGGCTAGGTTTTCAACATGTCCATTAAATACAAAATAAGAAGCCTCATAAGCATCTAACGCATATTTTGATATAAGATTCTGTTTGATGGATTCTACTTTGGAATCAGGAATAGGATTGTTTTTAAATTTTATTTTTAACAACGTTCTATTTAAGATCATTTCAGAAAGATGTCTCAAAACAAAATCGTCATGGAATTGCCACGATTTCAAAGCCGACATGACATCATAGTCATCTAATAACGAAAACTGATTTAGAGTTGATTTGTCAAAATTACTTGAATTGATGTTGTTACACAAAAAGAACCTTAGAGCCGAACTTGCTTCTAGCTTCACTCCTTTTTGTGTTAATTCCTTGGCACGTTTTAAAACACGCATAATCATTTGTTCTGCAACTAAACTTGTTTTATGAAGATAGACTTGCCAATACATCAAGCGGCGTGCCGTTAAAAATTTCTCAATAGAATAAATCCCTTTTTCTTCAATAACTAACTCATCATTTACAACGTTCATCATTGAAATAAGACGCTCACTATTGATATTTCCTTCAGAAACTCCTGTGTAAAAACTATCTCTTTTAAGATAGTCTGAGCGATCAATGTCTAGCTGCCCAGAAATGAGCTGTCCAAAGAAAGATCGATGATAGACCCCTTTAAACATTGATATGGCCATATCAAGTGCGCCATTAAACTCTATGTTGAGGGATTCCATGAATTTTAAAGAGATTGCTTCATGACTGATATCTTCTACAATACTATGCTCCATCGCATGACTGAATGGACCATGACCAATATCATGCAATAAAATGGCTATATATAACCCGTTTTCTTCTGCTTCAGAAATTTGAACGTTTTTAAATCTTAAAATACGAACTGCATTTTGCATGAGATGTAAACATCCCAACGCATGATGAAATCGGGTGTGGTGTGCACCAGGATATACAAGATAGGATAACCCCATCTGAGATATTCGACGCAACCGTTGAAAATATTTATGAGCAATTAAATCAAAAATTAATGTATTCGGGATTGTAATAAATCCGTAAATTGGATCGTTAAATATTTTAAGCTTGTTGTTCGTATTCAAACTTTATAGTGTTAAATTTACATTCTGAAACTTTCTATTAAAATTTCACATTGTAAAAATACTAAAACGAAAGGACTTCTTTTCTTAAATAAAAAAATATCATATGAGTACTATTAATATTTTATGGGTTGATGATGAAATTGAGTTTTTAAAACCTCATATCATATTTTTAGAACAAAAAAATTACAAGGTTACTCCATGTAAAAGTGGTACAGAAGCCCTAATTCTCATCAAAGAAAACGATTTTGATATTGTATTTTTAGATGAAAATATGCCTGGTTTATCTGGTTTAGAAACCTTATCGGAACTCAAGGAAATTAAAGCAACACTCCCTGTTGTGATGATTACTAAAAGTGAAGAAGAATATATTATGGAAGATGCGATTGGGAATAAAATCGCAGATTACCTCATTAAACCTGTCAACCCAAATCAAATTCTTTTATCACTCAAGAAAAATTTAGATCACGATCGATTGGTTTCAGAAAAAACATCTTCTAACTACTTACAAGAATTTCGTAAAATATCCATGAATTTAAATGAGATCAATTCGTTTGAAGAATGGGAGCAGCTTTATAAAAAATTAGTCTTTTGGGAATTGGAGTTAGAATCTTCTAACGATGCGACTATGAGTGAAATATTAGATGCTCAAAAAAATGAAGCAAATCAACAATTTGGACGTTTTATTGAGAAGTTTTATCCCGATTGGTTTGAAGACCATCAAGCACCAGTGATGTCTCATACTTTATTTAAAAATAAGATTGCAGAGGAGCTTTCCTCCTCCCAGCCTACTTTACTTATTGTGATTGACAACTTAAGATATGACCAATGGAAAATATTGGAACCAACAGTAAATACTCATTACAAAACTCAAGAAGAAAGTTTGTATTATAGCATACTTCCAACAGCAACTCAATACGCTAGAAATGCCTTGTTTTCGGGTCTAATGCCTAGTCAAATGGAAAAATTATATCCGCAGTATTGGAAAAATGACACTGACGAAGGAGGTAAAAATTTATATGAAGCCGAATTTTTAGAAGCACAATTAAAACGTTTAGGGCTTTCCCATTTAAAGCATGAATATATAAAAATCACCAATTTAAAAGCTGGAAAAAAACTATCTGAAACCTTTATAACAAAAGCAAAGAATGATTTAACCGTTTTGGTCTATAATTTCGTAGATATGCTGTCTCATGCAAAAACCGAAATGGAGGTTCTTAAAGAACTTGCCTTCAACGATAAAGGGTATCGATCACTTACAAAAAGTTGGTTTCAAAATTCACCCTTATTGGAAATTGTCAAACAAGCAAAAGAGCTTAATTTTAAACTCATCATTACTACAGATCACGGAACTATCAATGTGAAAAATCCTTCTAAAGTCATAGGTAATAAAGATGCCAGTCTTAATTTGCGTTACAAAACAGGAAGAAGCCTTTCTTATGAAGAAAAGGATGTTTTAGCAGTCAAGGATCCTAAATCGATTCACCTCCCATCTGCTGCGATGAATAGTACTTTTATTTTTGCTAAAGACAATCTCTTTTTTGCGTATCCAAATAACTACAATTATTATGTGAATTATTTTAGAAATACCTATCAGCATGGTGGAATTTCATTAGAAGAAGTCATCATTCCTTTTGTGGTTTTAAATCCTAGATAATATGCCTATAAAACTACATTTCACTCTGGAAGAACTCTCCAAAACTGCTCAAACAATTCTTGAAAATGTGCAATCAAAAACGGTATTGTTTTATGGAGAAATGGGTACAGGTAAAACAACATTAATTAGCGCGATTGTCAAAGAAATGGGAGGAACTGATTTTGCTTCCAGTCCAACATTTTCTATTGTGAATGAGTATGACGTTACGAATGATACCGTATATCATTTTGACCTATACAGACTCAAAAATCAAAATGAGGCATTGGATATGGGTATTGAAGATTATTTATATTCTGGTTCATGGAATTTTATCGAGTGGCCAGAAAAAATTGTGAACTTACTTCCTGAAAAGGTAACGGTTTTAGAGTTAACTCTTGCAGAAGATGGCAGTAGGGTTCTAAACCTCTCAGAAAAACAGTATTCTGACGATTAGTCAAAAAATAATTGTAAATTAGTTACTTTATACTGAAGGCTATGCATAAACCAACTTCCCCTTTTACAAGAGAACAATTGCTTCCAAAAGAAGAAACTTTAGAACTTACAAAAGAAAAAGGCACCTTGTTTATTGGGATTCCTAAAGAGACCTCTTTTCAAGAAAAAAGAGTATGCCTAACGCCTGATGCCGTATCTGCATTGACCAGTAATGGCCATCGATTGCTAATTGAATCTGGCGCTGGAGAAAATGCCTTTTTTGAGGATCATGAGTACAGCGAGGCAGGAGCAGAAATTTCAACGGACAGAGCAAAAGTATTTTCATGCCCCGTTATTCTTAAGGTTGAACCCCCTACTCTAGAAGAAATTGCACTTTTAAAACCAAAAGCACTTTTGATTTCTGCACTGCAATTAAAAATGCAGAATAAAGACTATTTTAAAAAACTAGCCGAAAAACAAATCTCAGCACTTGGTTTTGAATTTATAAAAGACCAAGAAGGTGCGATTAATGCGGTTCGGCAAATAAGTGAAATTGCGGGTTCTGCTTCTATTTTAATTGCCTCTGAAATTATGTCAATTACTAATGAAGGTAATGGATTAATGTTTGGCAACGTTAGTGGAGTTCCTCCAACAGAAGTGGTTATTATTGGTGCTGGAACTGTAGGGGAATTTGCAGCACGTGCTGCCATTGGACTCGGAGCTAATGTGCGTGTATTTGATCATTCAATTACAAAACTTCGAGCTTTACAAGCAAATATTAGACAGACTGTTTATACTTCTACAATGCAGCCTAAAAATCTCCAAAAAGCCTTGATGCGTTGTGATGTTGCTATTGGAGCCGCTAAAGGAAATAACAGAGCACCTATTTTGGTAAATGAAGCATTGGTAGAACAAATGAAGTCTGGGGCTGTTATAGTTGATGTCAGTATTGATATGGGGGGCTGTTTTGAGACCAGTGAAGTCACCACTCATGACAATCCAACGTTCATAAAACATGAGGTTATTCATTATTGTGTTCCTAATATTTCAGCACGTTACGCACGAACTTCCTCAGTGTCAATTAGTAATATATTTACACCCTATCTTTTAAAAATAGCAGACGATGGTGGTATAGAAAATTCACTAAGATTTGACCCTGGTTTAAAAAATGGATTGTACTTTTACCACGGCATTTTAACAAATAAATCTGTAGCCGAATGGTTCGATTTAGAATACAGCGATGTCAATCTTTTAATCTTTTAAACACACAAATGAAACTTGTTTACCGCTTTGGCTTTTTCTTTGGAGGTTTTTCCATAGGATTGGTATTTTTAATGTTTTTTTTAAGTGGAAAAAAAACAAGTTGTGCTTATGGACCTGATGCACGCGTATTGAAAAATATTCAAATCAAAAGCATTCGATATTCTGAATCCGTTCAAGAGCAACTTAACTCTAATAAAATTGACACTTTAACCTTAAATTCTATCTTCAAAGGGGCTGATATTAATTTCGGGAAAAGCGATACTAAATCCGTTCCTTGTAAAACGTATCGTGTTGTTGGAGAAATCTATGAAATGGACGTTGAAAATTGTGAGCGTGTTGCAACGATTAAAACACTCCGTCTTCGTTAAATGCCACGTCGTTGTTTTTCCATTTTTATTAAATTGAGTTCGCGATTTGTTTGTCCGGCAACTGAAGTGTTTTCTTCCGCCCTTCTAATAAGGTATGGCATGACATCTTTTACGGGACCAAATGGCAGGTATTTAGCAACATTGTATCCATGTTCTGCCAAATTAAAACTGATATGATCACTCATGCCATACAATTGACCAAACCAAACACGGCTGTCATTGTTGGATATATGACACGCTTTCATAAGTTCAAGAGCTAAATGAGTACTTTCTTCATTATGAGTTCCAATAAAAAGATGAATGGTCTCTAGGTTTGACAGTGAATATTTTATTGTTTCGTTGAAAAGGGCATCTGTAAGGGCTTTCGTGTCGCAAATAGGTGATTTATAACCCAAGTCTTTAGCACGTTGTCGTTCCTTCTCCATATAAGCACCACGTACGACCTTAAAACCCAACTTAAAATTAGTTTGCTTGGCTTTGATATGAATTTTTTTAAGATAGTCTAAACGGTCCCATCGATACGTTTGTAGCGTACTGTACACAATTAATGCATCGGTATTGAACGTTTGCATCAAATCCAAAACCAAATCATCTACCGCATCTTGAATCCAGCTTTCTTCTGCATCGATAAGGATTTTAACATTATGAAGTTTACCTGCAGCACAAACAGTTTTAAAACGAGTTTTAATGCGTTCCCACTGTTCATTTTCAGAAGCAGTTAGGGATTTCTTTTCACTTATTTTTTGATATAAATCAAATCTACCAAAAGCAGTCGGTTTAAAAACGGCTATTGGCAAAGCTTCTTTATCTTTTGAAAATTCTATAAGATTTAAAATGGTTTTAAGGGCAAAATCAAATTGATCCTCCACTGCTTTTCCTTCAACTGAGTAATCCAAAACACTGTACACTTTACTGGCGTACATTTTATCAATTATTGGCAAGCAATCCACCTCATTGACACCCCCACAAAAATGATCAAATACAGTGGAACGAATTAAGCCTTCAACAGGAAGATGAGCTTTCAGTGCAAAATTAGTAGCGGCTGTCCCAATACGAATCAGAGGTTCAATTGAAATCATTTTAAATAAAAAATAGGCACGTTCCAATTCGGAATCCGATTTCAAGTGAAAGGCTATTTTAGTGTTATTAAAGTTTACAGCCATAATAATAACTTATAGTTTCTCACAAATATATTTAATAGTAGTTATATTATTTATAAATTTCTACTTAATTTCACGTTTTAAAATATTGACTTCCTATTCCATGAAATCCATACCGTCCACATCCTATTCTGTTCATTTTAATGAACACTGTTATAAAGAGTTAAACGCTTATTTAGAAGCTTCTAATTTTTCTAAAATATTCATCTTAGTGGATGAGAATACACATACCCATTGTTTGCCAAAGTTTTTGTCAAACATAGACAGTGATTTGGCTTTAGAAATCATTGAAATGGAAGCGGGTGAGGTTCATAAAACACTAGAAACGTGTCATCAAATTTGGCAGAGCCTATCTGATTTAGATGGCGATCGAAAATCACTTATTATTAATTTAGGGGGTGGCGTTGTCACCGATTTAGGTGGATTTGTTGCATCAACATTTAAACGTGGAGTCCGTTTTATAAACGTTCCTACTTCGCTCCTATCCATGGTAGATGCTTCTGTTGGAGGGAAAACAGGTGTGGATTTAGGTACAATTAAAAATCAAATTGGCGTTATTAATTTCAGTGACATGGTTCTTGTTGATGTGTCCTTTTTAGAAACACTTCCAGCTGAAGAGATGCGCTCAGGACTCGCTGAAATGCTAAAACATGGTTTGATTAAAGATGCAAATTACTGGAGTCGTTTGTGTAAGCTAAAGACGCTTAATTCTTCGGATTTAGGAGGTCTAATTCACGAATCTATTGTTATAAAAAATGAAGTTGTTAAAAGGGATCCAAACGAACAAGGTGAACGAAAACAATTAAATTTTGGTCACACTTTAGGTCATGCTATTGAATCGTATTGTTTGGACAATGAAGCCATGCAAACACTACTACATGGTGAAGCCATCGCTGCAGGAATGATTATGGAAGGGTATTTGTCGGTAAAAACCTGTGGGTTGTCAGAGAGAGAGCTCAATGAAATAAAGAATACATTTAAATCGATTTATGGTTCAGTAGATTTCACCGAAAATGACAAAAGCTCAATAATTGAGCTTTTGAAGTATGATAAAAAGAATTCTCATGGACAGGTTAAATATGCGCTCTTAGAATCTATTGGATCGTGTAAAGTTGATATACTTGTCGATGATGAATTAATTCATGAAGCATTTTCATTTTACGCTCAATAAACAAAATCAACCATTCATATCATTAAATATAGAATGCATTAAACGCTTTTTGTCGTTGATACTTTCTTCTAACGAAATCATGGTTTCTGTTCTGTAAACACCCTCTATTGCATCTAATTTAAAAATAATTTCCTTGGCATGTGTTGTACTTTTAGCACGGATTTTACAGAAAATATTAAATTTCCCAGTTGTAATATGTGCAACCGTTACATGTGGAATTTCATAAACCCGTTCTAAAACAAATTTTGTCTGAGATGTATTTTGTAGAAAAACTCCTACATAAGCAATAAAAGAATACCCTAATTTTTGATAATCTAACGTTAAAGAAGAGCCTTTAATAATTTTAGCATCTTCCATCTTTTTTACTCTTACATGAACCGTACCAGCAGAAATCAATAATTTTTTTGCGATGTCAGTGAACGGTACTCGTGTATTATCAATCAACATATCTAGGATTTGGTGATCTATTTCGTCTAATTTTACTTTGGCCACTTTGTTAGTTTTCATTATAATTAATATTCAGAATAAGTGCAAATTTAATAAAAATAATATAATAAAAATAAGACTTACGTTAAATTATTATTAGTAAATAGTGGTATTTTAGTAAATTTCTTCATTATGAAATCGATTTCGTTCCCGATAGAAAGTGTTTCAAAATTAGGATGCGCTACCGCTTTAAAATTAGCATCTATCTCCATATGTCCATGTTTTTGGGTTAAATCTCCAACAAAAACAACTTTAGGTTTAAATGTCACCATGCCAGACACTAATACTTCAGTATGTTGTATTCCTATGTCATTAAATACTCCTGGGTTTGATGGATTTAGAAGTGCATTTCTAACAATTACATCATAAAATTTCTTATCATTCTCAGGAATATCAAAGTAAGGTTTGTACGCAACCCCTGAGATGGGGTTGTTAGCAACAAAGTCTATTGCGCTGATTAGAGCTAAGGCCATATACTTTCGAGTTACCTCCCTAGTGTAATCTTTAGGAAAATGTCCCGCTTCAAATAAAACGGTTGGAGTTCCAATACTCTGAAAATAATCTCCTACACAGTTGTCATTAAATGCATCGTCGTAACGCCCTATTTGATCTTTGAGGTACGGTTGTAATGTCGTATTCATATGCTGAATAATTTCCATTGATTTCTGACGCGTGATTGTTAAAGATCGTTCTATATTTTCAGAAGGCGACAAAAAACTAAGAACTGCAGAGTTTGATGTGTTTCCTGCACTAAAAATTGTACGCTGACCATGCATATTGAAACAAAAATGTGGCTTAAAGGATTCAAAAGAAGTCCTTAAAATTTTGCTTTCAGACTGAGTTAACGCCTGCGCATCTCTATTTAAATCAACCTGATTCTTATTAAAGCGTGTATAAGCCTCTGCACCATCTGGATTAAGAATTGGTATTATAAGGAGTGTACAGGCTTCAAGAAGGGCTTTAGAGTCTGCTAACTCAAAATAATTAAACAAATCAAAAATTGCTTTTGTGGTCGTACTTTCATTACCATGCATTTGTGACCATATTAAAATTCGTTTTGCTCCAGTACCTATTTGAAGGGCGTGAATTGGCAGTCCGCCTACTGAAGTGCCTAATATGCTTTGACTAAATCGATTTGTTAAGGAAGCTAATAAGGGTTCAATATGTGCATTTGTGATATAGCGATTCTTTAAATCAGTTGCTTTTAGAGAATTGTATTGGGATAAAAAGTAAGGTGCGTCTAACATAAATAACAATTAAGATTACAAATGTAAACATTATACTTTTTACATTTGTAAACAAAATAAAGGTTGTTTTAATTTACAAATGTGTACAATTTTAGACTCCAATTCGTTGTTTTCAATAAGCTAAATTAATTAATTTACTAAATAATATATAAAATACTATATATCAGTATATTAAAGGGTTTTATTAAAGTTTTAGTTTATAAATTATTTAGTTATAATACGTTGTTATTTGTATATTTTACAACAATATATTACATTTGTAAACACCCTTAAATGCTACAAATGTAAACTATGATTGACACAACAGAATTTAATACTCGACTCAAAAAAATCCTTGATTATTATGGTTTATCAGCTTCTGCTTTTGCTGAAGTTATTACAGTTCAACGTTCCAGTATTTCACATATCCTCAGTGGACGTAATAAACCAAGCTTAGAGTTTATCACCAAAGTAGTGAACGCTTTTCCGGATATTGATCTTTTATGGCTTTTAAGTGGAGTTGGTGAATTTCCTAAAAGCACTGCCCCACTCCCAAAGGTTGAACCTACACAAAACGTTTCAAACCCTATTTCAGCCATTTCTACTGACGACGCTTCTATTGAGCGCATCGTGATCTTTTACCGAGATGGGAGTTTTAAAAATTATTCGACGAATACAGCAAAATAATTTATATTGCTAAATCCCTTTTGTATGTTTGTACAACAAAACATTCATTAGTAAATCTTGATCCCAAACAAACGATTTAAATGAATGTTGTATGGGTCTTTTAAAATATAAAAAATGAAATATTTAATAGTGTTCACTGTTTTCTTATCCTTATTCAGTTGTTATGAAGTCGAACGCAATTGTAATAACTTTAAAACAGGAACTTACGAGAGTAGAATCACTATTGATGGGAAAGAATATAAGTCAACATTCTCTAGAACTTCTGATCTACAAGTGGAAACTTTTAACGGAGTAATAGACTCAACAAAAGTACGTTGGATCAACGATTGTGAAATGGTTTTCAAAACAATTAACCCTAAAAATCGTGCAGAACTAAAAGATATTCATCTTAAGATTCTAAGCACAACAAAAGATAGCTATACGTTTGAATATGGTTACGTTGGTGATACCAACAAACAAAAAGGAGATGCTAAACGAGTTAAACTAGAATAAGGTTGTTTGACCTTCGTCATTTGTGCTTTCTGACTCTGTATCTTTTGGAGTATTATTAGCGTTGTTTTCAGTCGGTGAAGATTCTGAAATTGCTTTCAAATTTTCTTGTGAAGTCTCACTTGTTTCGCCTACAATTTCTTCAGCAACTACATCTATTTCATCAGCAGGAGTTTCTTCGGGTTGTGTATATGGTAACGACTCCATCAAGTCAATTTGATTGACTTTAAACCTCGTTAATTGGTTTCCTAAAGCAGAAATTCCTTTGACACTAATAAATTGCTCAAAATCTATGATTTGATCTTCACGACGTTCTTTACCTCTTTCTTTGGCAAATGCTATTTTTGCGACGGGACGCCAATCAGTAGAAACAATTTCTAATAAACTTGAAGGATGCTCGGAAATAAACATATCTTCTCTGTTTTCATTTTCTATTAAAAATCGCTTTACATAATGTTTTCCCTTCTGACCATCGAAGTAAATAGCAGATATTGGTTTGCTTGGAACCCATTTTTCTAAAACGATCATATCTTCCTCAAAATGGGCTGTGATTTCGGGTATAATCGTCTTAGCAATTCCAGACTGTGTAACGACTAAAATACGATCCTCACCCCTAAACTCACCTATTAATTCTCCACGACCATCAACATTCAAACGTTGAATAGTGTCATCAAACCAAATTTTTCTAGGCTTTAATGTACTAACCCCTTTTTCCTTTAGCTCAATGCGTTTAATAGCATGTTTGGTTACTATATTTCCTTTAGAAACCCGTCCTTTTATAATGATATCAGCAAAATCGATATCCCATTTTAATTTTTTAATACTTCCAACTTGTCGTAATAAAACAGTTACAACTTCACCTTCACCATTTGGGTTGGCAGAAAAATACAAGACATTAGAATTCGGTTTTCCATTGGTTAAATCATATTCTTTATCTCGAGTTACTCCTGAGACTGCAAAACGTTTGATGTAGGATGCCCCTCCTTTACCATCTTTATAAATCATATTATAGATGGTACGTTTGTCTTTTTTCTTGAAAACAGCAACATGAATAATCCCCTTTCCAATAAAAGTTTTGCTATCTACTTTTGTAATCATCAATTTACCATCTTTAGTAAATACGATCACATCATCAATATCACTACAATCACAAACGTATTCGTCACGTTTGAGACCTGTACCTACAAATCCTTCTTCTCGATTGACATAGAGTTTTGTGTTTCTAATAATGACTTTGGTTGCATCTACATCTCCAAAGATTTTTATTTCTGTTTTACGTTCTTTCCCTATGCCGTAATCTGATTTTAAGCGTTTAAAATAATCAATCGCATAAGTAATTAGATTTGCTAAAAATCCTTTTGTTTCTGCAATTTGATCTTCTAAAGCATCAATTTTTTGCTGGGCTTTATCAATATCAAACTTAGATATTCTTTTAATTCGAATTTCTGTCAATCGAGTGATATCTTCTTCTGTAATCGAACGTTTTAAATGTTTGATGTGTGGCTGAAGCCCTTTGTCAATTGCATTGATAACTCCTGGCCAGGTTTCTTCTTCTTCAATGTCACGGTATATTCTGTTTTCTATAAAAATGCGTTCCAAAGATGCAAAATGCCATTGCTCTTCAAACTCCCCTAATTTAATTTCTAATTCTTGTTTTAATAATTCTACCGTATGATCTGTAGAACGTTTCAACATTTCGGTCACACCAATAAACAGGGGTTTGTTATCCTCAATAACACATCCTAATGGAGAAATAGAGGTTTCACAAGAAGTAAACGCAAACAATGCGTCAATGGTCTTATCGGGTGAAATTCCTGCAGGTAAGTGCACTAAAATTTCAACTTCTGCAGCGGTATTGTCTTCAATTTTTTTGATTCTAATTTTACTTTTCTCATTAGCTTTTAGAATAGAATCAATCAATGAAGAGGTTGTAGTCCCATAAGGCACTTCAGAAATGACTAAGGTGTTTTTATTGAGTTGTGAGATTTTTGCTCTACAACGCACTTTACCGCCTCGCAATCCATCGTTATAATTACTAAAATCTGCAACACCACCTGTTGCAAAATCTGGAAGGATAGTGAATCGTTTTCCTTGAAGATGTTTTATAGACCCCTCAATAAGTTCAATGAAATTATGAGGTAATACTTTTGTGGACAGTCCAACAGCAATTCCTTCTGCTCCTTGTGCTAATAATAATGGAAACATTACAGGAAGGTTGATAGGCTCTTTGCGACGCCCATCATAGGATGCTTGCCATTCTGTAATTTTGGGATTAAAAACGACGTCTAAAGCAAATTTAGAGAGGCGTGCCTCAATATATCTTGAAGCTGCTGCCCTATCGCCTGTAAGTACATTTCCCCAGTTACCTTGCGTGTCAATGAGTAAATCTTTTTGACCAATTTGTACCATTGCATCAGCAATACTTGCATCTCCGTGTGGATGGTACTGCATGGTGTGCCCCACAATATTAGCTACTTTGTTATAACGTCCATCATCCAAATCTTTCATTGAATGTAAAATACGACGCTGAACAGGTTTAAACCCATCTTCAATAGCAGGAACAGCACGTTCCAAAATAACGTAGGACGCATAATCTAAAAACCAATCTTTAAACATCCCCGTAACTCGGGTAATTGTTTCCTGATTTTCTATGTTATCATTTGTGATATCGTCGTTTTCTTCTATCATATCTCTTCTTCGATAATATCAAGTTCAACTTTTAGATTTTCAATAATGAATTTTTGACGGTCTGGTGTATTTTTACCCATATAAAATTGAAGTAAGGAATCAATTGTCATATCGGAATCTAACATCACAGGATCCAATCGGATGTCTTCCCCTATAAAATATTTAAATTCATTCGGAGAAATCTCCCCTAATCCCTTAAATCGAGTGATTTCAGGTTTTGGTTTTAATTTTAATATCGCATCTTTTCGCTCTTGCTCAGAATAACAATAAACCGTTTCTTTTTTATTACGCACTCTAAACAAGGGTGTTTGTAATATATATAAGTGACCTTCTTTAATAATTTCTGGGAAAAATTGAAGGAAAAATGTGATCAATAATAATCGAATGTGCATCCCATCGACATCGGCATCTGTTGCAATGACAATATTATTGTAACGTAAATCTTCAATCGATTCTTCAATGTTTAATGCGGCTTGTAACAGATTAAATTCTTCATTTTCATACACAATTTTCTTTGTAAGCCCATAACAATTTAAGGGTTTACCTTTTAGACTAAATACGGCTTGAGTATTGACATCTCTTGATTTGGTGATGCTACCAGATGCTGAATCTCCCTCGGTAATAAATAACGTAGATTCTAAATTACGTCCATTCTTAATGTCCCCAAAATGCACCCGACAATCTCTTAGTTTCTTATTGTGTAAACTCGATTTTTTAGCACGATCTCTTGCAATTTTACGGATTCCAGACAATTCTTTACGCTCGCGTTCCGCTTGTAAAATCTTACGCTGAATAGCTTCAGCGGTATCCGGATTTTTATGTAGAAAGTTATCTAACTGTGTTTTTAAAAAATCATTGATAAAGGTTCGAACTGTTGGCAAACCACCACCCATGTCCGTCGATCCTAATTTAGTTTTTGTTTGACTCTCAAAAACAGGTTCCATTACTTTAATAGCAATGGCGGATATAATCGATTTTCTAATATCAGAAGCTTCGTAGTTTTTACCATAAAACTCTCTGATCGTTCTTACAAATGCTTCTCTAAATGCTGCTAAATGTGTTCCTCCTTGAGTTGTGTTTTGACCGTTTACAAAGGAGTGGTACTCCTCACTGTATTGTGTTTTACTGTGTGTAATAGCAACTTCAATGTCTTGGGATTTCAGGTGAATAATTGGATAAGTCATATCGGAAGCATTGGTATTATCTTCTAATAAATCTTTTAATCCATTTTCACTGAAAAATTTTTCACCATTAAATAATATGGTCAATCCCGGGTTTAGATACACGTAGTTTTTAAGCATACGTGCCACATATTCATTTCGGTACTTGTAATTTTTAAATATGATTTCATCAGGCACAAAGGATACTTTTGTTCCTTTACGTCTAGAAGTGTCTTCTAATAAATCTTGATTATTTAAAACTCCAGAAGCAAATTCAGCGGAAGCCGATTTCCCGTCACGGGTCGATTCTACTCTAAAAAAAGAGGACAATGCATTCACGGCTTTTGTTCCAACTCCATTAAGTCCAACAGACTTTTTGAAAGCACGAGAATCGTATTTACCACCCGTGTTCATTTTAGAAACAACATCGACAACTTTACCTAAAGGAATCCCTCGACCAAAATCACGAACAATGACTTTATTACCTTGAATAGAAATCTCAATAGTTTTACCAGCTCCCATGACAAATTCGTCAATGGAGTTGTCTAAAACCTCTTTCAATAAAATATAAATACCATCATCGGCTGAAGAGCCATCTCCAAGCTTTCCAATATACATTCCAGGACGCATACGAATATGCTCCTTCCAATCAAGGGATCTAATATTATCTTCTGTGTAGTCTGATTTCTGAGTCATAAGGTGTTTCCTGACAGGACGCTAATATAGTACATCAGTATAAAAAATGAAACCTTTAAAACACAAATTAATTAACAAAAAAAAGCCAATGCTGTTGAGAACATTGGCTTTCAATTTATTAGTAATTTGTTTTCTTATACATTAAAGAGAAAATGCATGACATCCCCGTCTTTTACAGTGTAGTTTTTACCTTCCACACGCATTTTTCCTGCTTCTTTTACTTTTGCTTCGGAGCCGTAATTTTCAAAATCTTCATATGCAATCACTTCTGCACGTATAAATCCTTTTTCAAAATCGGTATGAATCACTCCTGCAGCTTGTGGTGCAGAGCTACCTATAGTGATGGTCCATGCACGAACTTCCTTAACACCCGCCGTAAAATACGTTTGCAATGTTAACAATTTATAGGCCGAACGAATCAGTTTTGCTGAACCTGGTTCTTCCAGTCCAATATCCTGAAGAAATAGTTGGCGTTCTTCATAATCGTCCAATTCATTAATATCTGCTTCTGTTCCAACCGCAAGTACCAATACTTCTGCATTTTCATTAGCTACATTTGCTTTGACCAAATCGACATAGGCATTCCCAGTGACTGCCGATGCTTCATCAACATTACATACATACAAAACTGGCTTGTCTGAAATAAATTGAAGTGGTTTTACAAATTCCAAATAATCATCTTCAGAGAACTCAAGAGCTCTAACAGAAATTCCAGCCTCTAAACTTTCTTTAATTTTTGTTAAGATTACTTCTTCTTTTTGCGCCTCTTTATTACCTGTTCGAGAAGCACGTTTTACTTTTTCGAGCTTTTTCTCTGTGGTTTCCAAATCTTTCAATTGAAGCTCCATATCAATGGTTTCTTTATCTCTAATTGGATCGACTGTTCCGTCAACATGAATAATATTCGTGTCGTCAAAACAACGCAGTACATGAAGAATGGCATCTGTTTCGCGAATATTTCCAAGGAATTGATTTCCTAATCCCTCTCCTTTACTAGCACCTTTTACAAGACCCGCTATATCTACAATTTCTACCGTTGCAGGAATCACTTTTTCTGGACCTACCAACTCCTCAAGTTTAGACAAACGTGGGTCTGGCACATTAACCACACCAATGTTTGGTTCAATAGTACAGAATGGGAAATTAGCACTTTGTGCTTTGGCGTTTGATAAACAATTAAAAAGGGTCGATTTTCCGACGTTTGGCAATCCAACAATACCTGCTTTCATGTGTATGAATATATTATTTTAAAAAGTCATTTTCTTGAGTGATACTAATTTCAGCATGGGCGTTTCATGTCTAAAAATTTGACTGCAAATGTAATTATTTAATTCAACAATTAAATTGCGCTCAGGAAGACATTTTATATAAAATAATTCTAATTATTCAGGATGCATAAAGCGTTGTTTTCCCAACAACACTTCTTCACTTTCTACATTATTTTCATCAGGAACACAACAGTCCACAGGACATACAGCCGCACACTGAGGCTCTTCATGAAAACCAACACACTCGGTGCACTTATCGGGTACAATATAATAAAGTTCGTCGCTTATAGGAGTTTGAGCGGCATCTGCATTCACTTTTTTTCCGTCTGTTAAAACCAAATCCCCTTCAAGACTGGTTCCATCTTTATATCGCCAATCGTCAGCACCTTCATAAATCGCTGTATTAGGGCATTCGGGCTCGCAAGCCCCACAATTGATACATTCGTCAGTTATAATAATCGCCATAGCTGTATTTTGAGTATATATTACTTAAATTTGCATGCAAAAATAACTCCAAAAATGCGGTTAAACAAATAATGGATCACAAAACAAATACAATTAAAGCAATAAGTGAATTAGGGCATTTTTTAAGTCAATTCACTACAAAATCAATAGAAAAAGATGAATCTGTTCTTTTTAATGATTTATTTTTTGATGGATTTAAGCATCAAATAAAGCTATCCGAAGAACACAATGGGTGGTTTTCTGAAAAAAATATTTTATTTGCTCTGGAAAGTTGGGCAAAACTACTGACTACCGAAAAACTAACCAATTGGATTACTAACTACCCGATTGAAACCGTTTCTCAAAAAAAGATTGCCATAATCATGGCAGGGAATATTCCTATGGTTGGGTTTCATGATTTTTTATGTGCGTTGATTTGTAATCATGAAATTATCGTCAAACAATCTTCCAATGACAAACACCTTCTACCCTTTTTAACTCTCTACTTAACTAAAGTAGCTCCAGAACTTAAAGGCAGAGTTTTGTTTTTAGAACAAAAACTGGAAGGGTTTGATGCCGTTATTGCCACAGGAAGTGACAATACTGCACGTTATTTTGAATATTATTTTAAAGACAAACCTTCTATTATTAGAAAAAATAGGAATTCTTTAGCCATCTTAACGGGCGATGAAACGAAAGAAGATCTATTAAAACTTTCCAATGATATTTTTCAATATTATGGATTGGGATGCCGTAGTGTGTCAAAGCTATTTGTGCCGAATGACTATAACTTTGACGCCTTTTTTGAAGCAATGTACCACTGGAATCCTATCATAAATGGCGCTAAATATGCCAACAATTACGATTATAATAAAGCAGTCTATTTAATGAGTGAATTTAAAATGCTTGAAAATGGATTTCTAATGATCAAAGAAGATGAAAGCTACGCATCCCCTATTGCAACACTCTTTTACGAGCATTACGACAGTCTTGAATCCCTATCGGAAAAACTAAACCAGGATAGCTCTAAAATACAATGCATTGTATCAAATCAGTTGTCTGATGAGCACCTTCCTTTCGGAAGCACACAAACCCCAAAATTAGAAGATTATGCGGATGGCGTTGATACTGTTGATTTTTTATTAAAAATATAACATAATATTAGCATTTTCATATATAATTATCTTTTAATAATTCAGACCTTTACAGCTTGAAAAAATTAACATTAATTTGAAACACGATTACTCAATATAATTCAAATGAAAAAACACAATTTTAGCGCTGGACCCTGTGTCCTCCCACAAGAAGTTTTAGAAAAATCGGCACAAGCAGTCTTAAATTTTGATGATGGTCTCTCATTAATCGAAATATCTCACCGCAGTAAAGCATTTATTGATGTGATGGAACATGCGAGTGCATTAGCACTTGAGTTATTAGGTTTAGAGGGTAAAGGCTACAAAGCTTTGTTTCTTCAAGGAGGTGCTAGTTCTCAGTTTTTAGCAGTTGCGCTTAATTTATTAGAAAATCGTGCGGCATATCTTAACACTGGCACTTGGAGTGATAAAGCCATCAAAGAAGCAAAAATTTATGGTGAAATACTCGAAGTAGGATCTTCTAAAGATGCTAATTTTAATTACATTCCAAAAGGGTACAAAATACCTACGGATGTTGATTACTTTCACTGTACCTCTAACAATACGATTTTTGGTACACAACTAAAAGAATTTCCAAACATTGATGTTCCTTTAGTATGTGATATGAGTAGCGATATATTTTCTCGTTCCCTTGACTTTTCGAAGTTTGGTTTGATTTATGCTGGGGCTCAAAAAAATATGGGACCTGCAGGAACCACCCTAGTTGTTGTTAAAGAAGATATCCTTGGAAAAGTAACAAGAAAAATCCCATCAATGATGAATTACAAAGTTCACGTTGATAAAGATAGTATGTTTAACACACCTCCTGTTTTTGCGGTATATACTTCTATGCTCACTCTTGAATGGCTTAAAAGTCTTGGTGGAATTGAAGCTATCGAAAAGGAAAACTTCAAAAAAGCACGATTGATGTATTCTGAGATTGATTTGAATCCTTTGTTTAAAGGTTTTGCAGCCACTGAAGACCGTTCTTCAATGAATGCCACTTTTTCTCTTACTGATGATAATCTAAAAGATACTTTTGATTCTATGTGGAAAGAAGCAGGAATTAATGGATTAAATGGACACAGAAGTGTTGGTGGTTATAGAGCCTCTATGTACAATGCATTGACCTTAGAAAGTGTTGCAACCTTAGTAGAAGTAATGAGTGAATTAGAACGAAAAGCATAAAAAAATGAAAATATTAGCAAACGACGGGATTTCACAAAGTGGAATCGACGATTTAACTGCAGCAGGATTTGAAGTCCTTACAACCACTGTTGCTCAAGAACAATTAGAAACTTTTATCAATTCTGAAAATATTGTAGCACTTCTTGTACGAAGTGCAACTACAGTAAGACAAGATCTTATTGACGCCTGCCCTAACCTAAAAATTATTGGTAGAGGTGGCGTTGGTATGGACAATATTGATGTTGAATATGCACGTGGAAAAGGACTAAGTGTTATTAATACACCAGCAGCCTCTTCAGAATCAGTTGCCGAATTGGTATTTGCACATTTATTTTCAGGGGTGCGTTTCTTATACGACTCAAACAGAGCGATGCCATTGGATGGAGATTCAAAATTCAAAGCCCTTAAAAAGGCGTATGCCAAAGGCACCGAATTACGTGGCAAAACTTTAGGAGTAATTGGATTTGGAAGAATTGGTCAGGCCACAGCAAAAATGGCTTTAGGTCTTGGTATGAAAGTAATTGCTTTTGACCCGTTCTTAGAAAAAACAACCCTTTCTTTATCGTTTTTTGATGGTCAAACAATTGATTTTGAAATCAAAACTGCATCTAAAGAAACGGTTTTGAAAGAATCTGATTTTATCACTTTACATGTCCCTGCACAGAAAGAATTTGTGATTGGCGAAGCTGAATTGGAACTCATGAAAGACGGTGCTGGGCTGGTTAATGCTGCCCGTGGCGGAGTCGTTGATGAAGTTGCTTTAGTTAAAGCTTTAGATGCCAATAAATTAGCATTTGCCGGATTGGATACTTTTGAAAACGAACCAACTCCAGCAGTTAAATTGCTAATGAACCCTAAGATTTCTTTGACGCCACACATTGGTGCTGCAACCAATCAGGCACAAGATCGTATAGGTTCTGAATTAGCCTCTCAAATTATTTCCATTTTGAAGTAAATAATTAAATTATATATATTTTACTAAAAACCTTAGCATCTGCGTTAAGGTTTTTAGTTATAGTATATTTGATTTTAAAATTTGAAGCATGAAAAAATTTAAAGAAGCATGGGAAATCAATCAAAATTGGCAGCTCATATTTCCATTTATTGGACTCTGTTCCTTAGGGTATAGTGCTTTCAAACTCACTTCACTGCTTCCATTTTCTGAACTTTACACCACTATCCCTATTTCTATAGGGGTGTTTTATATGTTACTAAAACTAGTACTATTTTCCATCTCAAAATTAGAATCTAAATGGATTGTTGACATGCGATGGGAACTTATTCGAATCTTTATTGTGTTTGCTATTACAGGATCTTCTTCTGTGATTGTTGGGCGTCCAATTATTCAATGGATGGGGATTACTCAAGGTAATTTACATCCTGTATTGTATTGGATCTTATTCATCATAATTAGCTTGTTTTTTTATCAAGTTTTATTAGTGTTTATCGGGTGGATTTTTGGTCAATTTCAGTTTTTTTGGACTTTTGAAAAGAAAATGATTCGCCGCTTTGGATTGGGACGGTTTTTAAAGGATTAATTTCTATTTTCAGAAGGCATCTTAACAAAATAATAGGTGTAAATCCACATTATAGTAAATGTAGGAATCACATCTGATAAGGTTATTTTAAAATAGCTTTAAAATGAGTCCTAAGTTTTTTAATTTTCGGATCGATTAAATAAGTACAATACGGCTGTTCACGGTTAAGATCGTAGTAATTATCATGATCCTCCTCTGCATCATAAAACGCTTCCAAAGCAGTCAGTTCTGTGACAATCGGGTCTTCAAAAATAGTTGAAGCATCCAAAGCTCTCATATACTGCTTCGCTGTTTCAAACTGCTCCTCATCTGTATAAAATATAGCAGAACGGTAGTGTGTTCCAACATCATTTGCTTGACGGTTAAGCGTGGTAGGGTCATGCGTTGCAAAAAATACTTCTAATAAATCGGCATAAGAAATTAAGGATTCATCATAATCCAACCGAATCCCTTCTGCATGCCCAGTGCGTCCTTGACAGACTTCCCGATAGGCTGGGTTTTTAATAAAACCACCTGTGAATCCTGACTTTACATTATGAACGCCCTTAAGACGTATAAATACGGCTTCAGTACACCAAAAACACCCTCCCGCAAAAACAGCTCGCTTCATATCAAATTAATTAGAATTCAAAGTTAGTAAACAATTAATTAAAATTCGCTTGAAATATTGCACATAAAAACTATAAAACTTAATTTCACAGTATGATTAATGCAAAGCATATACATAAATATTACGATAAACTTCATGTTCTTAAAGGAGTGAATTTGAAAATTGAAAAAGGTGAAATCGTTTCAATTGTAGGCGCCTCTGGAGCTGGTAAAACAACTTTATTACAGATTTTAGGAACCTTGGATTTTTTTACTAAAAACCAAGAGAGTCAACTTCTCATTAATGGAGTTGATGTGCTATCGCTTTCAGAGACTGCTTTGGCTAAGTTTAGAAACGAACAGTTGGGATTTATTTTTCAATTTCATCAGTTACTTCCGGAGTTTACTGCGATTGAAAACATCTGTATTCCTGCTTTTATTAAAGGAACTTCACAAAAGGAAGCCGAAGCAAAGGCGCTTGAATTACTCAAGTTTTTAGGCTTAGAAGATCGGAAAAATCACAAACCAAATGAGCTTTCTGGAGGCGAACAACAACGCGTCGCAGTGGCGCGCGCTTTAATCAACAATCCTTCAGTTATTTTTGCTGATGAACCGTCAGGAAATTTAGACAGTGAATCTGCTGAACAATTACATCAATTGTTTTTTAAATTAAGAGATCAGTTCGGACAAACCTTTGTCATTGTTACACACAACCACGAATTAGCCGATATGGCAGATCGGAAAATCACTATGAGTGATGGGCTTGTAAAAACAATCTAGCGTGTCAAAACTAAATTTTTCTGAGCTCAAAGATTTTTTGGACGCTAAAGTCGTTCAGTACAATACACCTGATTTTATTGGATCAGACCCGCTTCAAATTCCACATCGCTATTCATTAAAAGAGGATATTGAAATTTCAGGATTTCTCACAGCGACCATTGCTTGGGGGAATCGTAAAAGCATTATCAACAATGCCAAACGCTTGATGCGTATGATGGATGATACTCCCTATCAGTTTGTGATGCAGCATCAACCCAAAGATTTAGAACCTTTAAACTCTTTTGTACATCGCACCTTTAATGGACTTGATTGCATTCAGTTTATAGAAAGTTTAAAACATATTTATACAAATCACAACGGATTGGAGGGTGTTTTTAACACCCATGCAGAAGCTACAAGTTTGCAAACTGCTATTCACCATTTAAAACAATGTTTTTTTGAGATTGATCATCTCCCACGCACTCAAAAACACATTAGCGACCCTTTAAAAAAATCGGCTGCAAAACGAATTAATATGTTTCTCAGATGGATGGTTCGCCCAAATGACACTAAGGTTGATTTCGGATTATGGACACAGTTATCCCCTTCTCAATTGTCCTGTCCCTTGGATGTGCATTCTGGAAATGTAGCCCGTAAACTAGGACTGCTTAAACGTTCACAAAATGATGCGAAAGCACTGGCAGAATTGGATACATCTTTAAGAAGATTAGATCCTAATGACCCTGTTAAATACGATTTTGCGTTGTTTGGATTGGGTGTGTTTGAGAAATTTTAAAAGTTAAACACTTTCCCATCCTCCGCAAGTAGCACAGTTTTAAAAACGGTTTCTGCTTCTTCTTTAAACCCTTCTAAACTGCCGTAACGCGTAGAGTAATGCCCTAATATTAATTGTTTCACATTTGCTTTTAGTGCTATTGTAGCAGCTTGTTTGGCTGTTGAATGTTTTGTTTTAGCACATAAATGCTCGTGAGCATCCATAAACGTAGATTCGTGATACAACACATCCACACCTTTAATAATGGGAATGATGTCTTCTTTATACGCCGTATCGCTACAAAAAGCATAACTCTTAGGTTGATGCCCTTCAAAAGTCACCTCTGCATTTGGAATGATCCTACCCTGCTCATTGACCACATCATCTCCTTGTTTGAGTTTTCTAAAATAGGCTTTATCGATGTTAAGAGCTTCGGCTTTGTCGATGTCTAACTTGCGTTCAAATGGTTTTTCTTTAAACAAAAACCCGTTCGTATAAACCCGATGATCTAAAGGAATGGTATGGACAGATACTTTTTCATCTTCATAAATCAGTTCAGGTGATTTTGATGATAATTCATGAAAAATTAATTTAAAATTGGTCCATGAATTTGCTAATTTCATCTGGAGCGTAATCACTTCTTTTAAACCTTTTGGGCCATAAATATGTAAATCCGTTTCACGTGTCAACAATCGAAAGGTAGAAATCAAACCTACTAACCCAAAATAGTGATCGCCATGCAGATGAGAAATAAAAATATGTTTAATCTGATTAAATTTTATTTTATGGCGTCTTAATTCAACTTGTGTCCCTTCTCCACAATCAATTAAAAAAAGATGCCCTCTTGTTTCTAAAACTTGAGAGGTCGTGTGAGCTATTATACGTGGAGTTGCACTGTAGCAACCAAGGATGGAGAGTTTCAAAAGTTATGGTTTTAAAATCCTAAATCGCGTTGCATGAGTTCCATCTCAATATAATCATGTGCTTCCTGAAGAGTTGGAACTATGGTCAAATGATCTTCAAAATCATCTTGATTTAAGTGTGTACTCACCACAATAAAAGAATAATTTAATTGGCGGTGCATTTCTGATAACGACACTAAGGCATCCATAGACGCTATCGGTGTGTCTTTAAGCTGTAAAATAAGATCGTTTTTCTTATAACGTTCGTGGAGAACTGAAAGTTTCTTTAAAAACTCGGAACTATTGGTCTTATCTTGCGTAATGACTACAGTTGAATTGTGCTGATTTATGATCATCTTATTGTTTTATTTTTGAAGCTAAAAGATACATCACAGCCATTCGGATGGCAACCCCATTTTCTACTTGGTTTAATATAATTGCTTGTCCTGAATCGGCCACTTCGCTCGTGATTTCAACACCTCTATTAATGGGGCCAGGATGCATAATGGTAATTTCTTTATCTAAAGATTCTAACACTGCTTTTGTGACGCCGTATTGTTGGGTATATTCTCTAGTAGAAGGAAAATAACTAATTTCCATTCGCTCATTTTGAACGCGTAACATATTTGCTATATCACACCAGTTAAGCGCTTTTAGTAAGTTGGTTTCTACCTTAACTCCAAGTTTATTTATATGCTTTGGCATGAGTGTTTTCGGTCCACAAACCATGACTTCAGCTCCTTGCAATTGTAACGCAAAGATGTTTGATAAGGCGACTCTACTGTGTAATATATCGCCTACGATGACTACTTTTTTTCCTTTTACTTCGCCATATTTTTCACGAATTGAATAGGTATCTAAAAGGGCTTGTGTAGGGTGTTCGTGGGCGCCGTCTCCCGCATTGATGATTTGAGCATCAATATGTTTCGATAAAAATGACGCTGCACCCGGATTTGGGTGACGCATGACAACCATGTCAACCTTCATAGAAAGAATGTTGTTGACAGTATCTACCAAAGTTTCCCCTTTACTCACAGAGGACTGTCCAGATGAAAAGTTAATTACATCTGCAGAGAGTCGTTTTTGAGCCAGTTCAAAAGAAAGTTTTGTACGGGTTGAATTTTCAAAAAACAAATTAGCAATTGTAATATCTCTAAGAGAGGGTACTTTTTTTATGGGACGATTGATCACTTTCTTAAAATGATCGGCAGTTTCAAAAATAAGGTCAATATCGGAGTTTTTCAGATATTTTATTCCTAATAAATGATCTACACTTAGTTCGCTCATAGTTTAATTTTTTATCAAATAAACGGCATCTTCCCCGCTACTTTCTTTCCAATTTACCAATACTTTTTCATCATTAATAGCATCTACTTGTCGGCCTCTATAATCGGGCTGAATTGGTAAATGCCTGCTAAAACGTCTGTCTATAAGGGTTAGTAATTCAATCTCACTCGGCCTCCCAAAAGACTGAATTGCGGTTAGAGCAGCACGAATACTACGCCCTGTATATAACACATCATCAATAAAAACAACGCGTTTATTTTCAATCAAAAAATCAATTTCAGTGGAGTTTGCTTCGAGAACTTTATCAGAACGCCTGAAATCATCTCTATAAAAAGTGATGTCTAACAATCCTAAGTGTACTTCAGAAAGGTTGTAATTTTCGATTAGAAGTGCCTTAATACGTTGTGCTAAAAAGATGCCTCTAGGTTGTAAACCAATTAAAACAGTGTTGGAAAAATCGGTATGTTTTTCAATGAGTTGACAAGCCAATCGATGTAGAATGATGTTTACTTCTTTGTTGTTAAGTAAAACTTTTGGACTCATAGTTGTTCAACGTATTCGAGGCACAAAGGTAATTAAAAAATTGAAACTACTCCGCTGCTTGTACATTTAATGACCATAAGCCTTAATAGCATGCAATTTTATTTAAGAAAAGGGATGCTATATGGATAAAAAGGTACTTCTTTATTGCTGGCTTTAATCGCATTTTTAATAGGATAAACAATCGATAGAATTAAAATCACAATTAAACCTAGAATTCCAACTCCTATAAAAACCAAGGGGATACATATAAAACTGTAAATCAATAAGCTAAACTGAAAATTAAGAATCTGTTTTCCATGTGCATCTAAGTCTATAATTTTTTCTTTTTGGGTAAACCAAAGGATTAGAGGGATTAAAATACTACCAAAAGCAATCACAAATGTTGCTAATTGAGAAAGGTGCATAAGCACAATAGTTTGATTGTCTTGTTTCATTATATGGGTTTATTGGTTTGACGCTAAACAACTAAAATTGTTACAATTTAAGCAGTCAACTCTTTAAATATGATGACTACTGCCATAACAATCATAAAGCGTGCAAAATTAGTTTTTAAGGTAGATTCACGAACATAATTGGAAATATAAGTACCTACAAAAATTCCTAAAATAGACAGAATAGTAAATAAAATTAGGAAATCCCACTCTATTTTTAAGAAGGATAAATCAGAACTAAACCCAATAAGTGAATTAAATGTGATAATAATTAGAGAAGTTGCAACGGCTTGTTTGATGGTTATTCTTGCAAACACAACCAATGCAGGTACAATGATAAACCCACCTCCAGCTCCTATTAACCCCGTCAAAACTCCAACAGCTAAACCGATAACTATTAATAGCCCATAATTTTTTTGGGAGGTTGTTTTTGTGATGGATTCTGTAATCGGTTTCTTCATCATAAGAACCGATGATAAAATTATGACAAAACTAAAAAACAACATAAGAACCATCTTTTTAGTGATGTCAAAATTCTCAAAAGAAAAAAGGATGTCTGGAATGTTTGGAATTAAAAAACGTCGTGTCATATAGACAGATACCAGTGCAGGTAAGGTAAATACTAAAGCAGTTTTATAGGCAATTAATTTCTTATTGATATTGATAAGGGTTCCAACAGCTGCTGAAGTTCCAACGACAAACATGGAATAACTTGTGGCAATAACAGGATTTAATTTGAATAAATAGACAAATATTGGAACTGCTAAAATAGAGCCACCCCCTCCAAAAAGACCAATAATAACTCCCGTTAAAAAGGCTCCAAAAAAACCAAGAATATCTAAATAATTCATTGGCGCTAATTTAGTGCATTATAAAGAATTTCAATAGGATGTAGTGCAGTTTTATTTACTCCATCTCTAATTTGGTGTCTGCAACTTGTCCCAGAAGCGGATACAATCACTTCTTTTTTTAATTCCCTCAAAAATGGAAATAAACGATCCTCTCCTATTTGTTGACTTAAATCAAAATGTTCTTTTTCATAACCAAAAGACCCTGCCATTCCGCAACAACCCGAATCTATCGTTTCAACCTTAAAATTTGGTGGCATTTTTAAAATCGTTTCTGCATATGTATTGGATGACAATGCTTTTTGATGGCAATGCCCATGGTAATAAACAGTCTCTGATTTTGTTGTGAATTTTGAAATATCAATTTTATGGGCGTTCAATTCCTTGGCTAAGAACTCCTCAATCGTGAACACATTTTCAGCTAAATTTTCTGCAGTCGATCTTAAGTTCGCATCCACAAGATTTGGGTATTCATCTCTAAACCCCAAAATAGCAGAAGGCTCAATCCCTATCAACGGTTTGTCATTAGAAATCAAAGCACTAAAAATGCTTACATTATTTGTAGCAATGGTTTTTGCCTCTTCTAAAAATCCTTTTGAAATATAGGCGCGTGCACTTTCAGAATGGGCTGGCATAAATACCTTATATCCTAACTTATTTAATAATAAGATTGTTTTTTTACCGAGTTCCACATCAAAATGATTGGTGTATTCATCACAAAACAAATAGATGCTTTTGGAATGACTTTTCTGTTGAATACTCGTAAACCACTGTCTTAACGTTTTAGACTTTAAGTTTGGAAGCAACCGTTTTGAATGGACTCCAATAAGGGATTTAAACCAAGATCGAGTTCCAATAAAATTATAAATTCCCGCAAACTTATGGGTGACCGCATTAATTCTGGCATTGTGAGCAATAAGTTTGCTTCGAAGTGAAATGGGATTTGTTTTTTGATATTGGTACAAAAACTCCGCTTTTAAACTAGCCATATCCACATTGGATGGGCATTCAGATTTACAGGCTTTACAAGACACACACAAATCCATAGCTTCTTTAATTTCTGGATGATCGAATGGATTTTCTTTAGTATTTTGAGTTAAAAACTCACGTAATACATTAGCACGACCCCGCGTAGAATCTATTTCATCCAAAGTCGCTCTATAACTGGGGCACATAGTACCTCCAGCAAAACTTAATTTTCGACAATCTCCAGAACCATTACATTTTTCAACGGTATTTAAAATACCCCCTGTAGATTCAAAATTATAGAGAGTTTCAAGCTTCGAAATAGGCTGGTCTGCTTCGTAGCGTAAGGCCTTATCCATAGGCACCGCATCTACAATCTTACCTGAATTAAAAAGAGATGAAGAATCCCAAGTCGATTTAATTCGTTTTAAGAGTTGATAATTATCTTCTCCCAAAACCAACGGAATAAATTCCGATCGAACTCGGCCATCTCCATGTTCGCCACTAAGCGCTCCTTGATACGATTTTACCAATTTAGCAGAGGCTTCACTTATGGATCGAAACAAAGTGACATCAGAAGATGATTTTAGATTTAAAATCGGTCTTAGATGCAATTCCCCTGCCCCAGCATGTGCGTAATACACTGCTTTTTGATGATAGGATTTCATAAGTGACGTAAATGCTTCAATATAAAGAGGTAAGTCTGCCAAATCAACGGCGGTGTCTTCAATACAGGCAACGGCTTTTGCAGCTCCTGGAATATTTGCCAACAGTCCTAAACCTGCCTTTCTTAAGTCCCAAACTTTATTGCAATCATCGCCTTCCACTAGAGTGTATGCATAACCCAATTGAGACGCTTTAAGTTGTGTTTCTAACATTTTAGCCTGTTGTCTGGCTTCTTCTATAGTAGCTCCTCTAAACTCAACCATAAGGATCGCCTCTGGATCGCCTTCCACAAAAAATCGATTTTTTTGTTGCGTGATATTATCTTTGGTACAATCTAAAATTGTTTTATCCATTAATTCACATGCAGATGGCGCCAGTTTCATGGCGACTAATGTGGCTTGAAGACTTTCAGTTATGGAATTGAAATGCGCGTTTAAAACTATCTGAAACGGTTTTGGTAAAGGCACAATTTGGAGTTTTAGTTCCGTAGTGAATGCCAAAGTACCTTCTGATCCACAGAGTAATTTTGAGAAATTAAACATTTCTTGAGTATCCTCAAAAACATTTGAATGCATCAATGTATCGACAGCATAACCTGTATTCCGTCGGCTAATGGATGCTTTTGGATACCCTTCTATAATTTGTTCTCGAATAATCGGATTAGCAAGCTCCGCATAAATCTGTTTATATAAGTTAGATTCTAAGGAAGTTCCTTTTGTTTTTGAATTGAATTCATCTCTGGTTAGGGTCGTAAATTCAACCGCACTTCCATCACTTAAAATGGCTTTAATTGCAAGGGTATGATCACGTGTCGATCCATATTCAATAGAGGTTGAACCGCAAGAGTTATTTCCGACCATTCCTCCCATCGTACAGCGGTTGGCTGTTGATGTATTGGGACCAAAAAAGAACCCGTAGGGTTTTAGAAATGTATTCAAATGATCGCGAACTACACCAGGTTGTACACGAACCCATTGCTCTTGTGTGTTAATTTCCAAAATCGCGTTCATATATTTAGAGACATCTACCACAATTCCATCGCCCACACATTGACCTGCTAAAGACGTTCCTGCAGCACGAGGAATAATGGACAATGCATTTGATTGTGCAAATTCAATCAGGCATTTAATATCTGCTGTGGTTTTAGGAAGTGCCACTGCATAAGGCAGTTCTCTGTAAACAGAGGCATCCGTAGCGTACAAGGATTTTACAAGAGTACTGTCGTAAAGTTCTCCAGAAAGTTGCTGTTTTAAAGATGTGAGTTGTGTTTGCAATAAAAAAAAATATTGAAAGTTTAAAGGTATGAAAATAGAATTTTATATTTTATACATCTAGGAAAAGTTTCCAATCAAATCAATATCTTTACAATCGAAGAAATGCCAATACGTTTTATGAATCGGAGTTTGATGCTGTTACTATTATTAATTGGGATGCACTATGCGGGGTATGCCCAGTTGGATTCTAATCAAGAAACATTTCGAATGAAAGCACTCGCTTTAGAACGAAATGCGTTGTCTGATCAATTTCCATTGACCCTCTCTCCTATTAAAGGGTTAACAGATAAAGGATTTGAGATCACTATGGGCATCAAGCCGATTGATGGATTTGCAAAGAAAAAATATGGCATTACTAAAACGCGCGATGTGGTAGATCCTACATGGGAAATTAAACAACAGTTTAATGAAAATCAGAAAAACACATCTAAGTATGATCGTGATTATTATTTAGGCGATATTAAAACCAAATCTAAATACATTCGTATTTTATGTAGAGATCATGAGTATGAAGACGGAGATCGCATTAAATTAATGCTTAATAAAGCAATTATTCACCCGAATATTACGCTCAGAAACTCAGCCTATATTATTGATATCGAGTTGAAAGAGGGTTTAAATACCATTCAGTTTATAGCCCTTAACGAGGGAAGTTCCAGTCCCAATACCGCTCAATTAAAGGTTTATAATGAAAGTGACAACCTAATCGGTTCTGGAGAATGGTTGTTAACCACAGGTCATAAAGCCAGTTTGATTGTGTTAAGAGAGCGTTTTTGAGTTTATACCAAATGATCTAAATTCACCTCATTAGTGGATTTGCTTTCAGACAGTGCTACATAACTTTGTACGTTGCTTAAATCTGTTATAAGTGCGAGTTTTGTTAAAATAAATTGTTCGTAGTCTTCGATATCCACCAACACCAATTTTAATAAATAATCAAAATTACCCGACACTCGGTGACACTCAACCACTTCAGGAAATCCATTGATGGTTTTTACAAATTTTTCTAAATAACTCCGTGTGTGGTTTTTAAGGGCAATTCCAGCAAAAACAGTCAATTTTAGACCCAATTTTTTAGAATTCAAAATTGCAGCATATTTACTGATATAACCTTTCTTTTCCAGTTTTTTAATGCGATCGAATACAGGTGTGGTGGTCATCCCTAAAAGGTCAGCAATGTTTTTTATGGTGCGGTTACTATTTTGCTGTAACAGTCTTAATATTTCAATATCGGTTTTGTTGAGTTTATCAAGCATCTAGAAAAAATTTATCGTAATGATTTTAAAATTATCCTTTAAAAGAATAAAATACTTTATTAATTCAAAAATACATATAAATATTCTTATTTAGAAACTGTTTTACTGTTAAAAGAACAATTAAATCATATTATATTTAGATTTGTTCTTAACAGTATTATAGCTAACTATTAAATTACATAATATGCCAAGATATCATACGCTAGGAAAAATCCCCCAAAAGAGACACACGGTTTTTAAAGACGCAAACAACAACTTCTATTACGAAGAATTGTTTGGCACCATTGGATTTGATGGGATGTCAACATTGATGTATCATACACAACGTCCGACTCAAGTCAAGGAAATTTTAAAATCTTATGATGTGGCTCCAAAAATTGCAGTATCTAAAAACATGAAATCCTTGAAACTAGAAGGCTTCAATGTGGCTCCTACAAATGATTATTTAGAAAGTAGGACTTGTGTTTTAATGAATAACGATTGTCAGATTAGTTTGGCGGCTCCCAAAGAATCATTGACGACTTATTTTTATAAAAACACCGATTCCGATGAAGTCCTATTTGTCCATGAAGGTTCAGGGAAGCTGAGAACAAATCTAGGGAATATCGAATTCAAATATGGAGATTATCTTGTGATTCCTAGGGGGATCATCTATCAAATTGAATTTAAGGATGCAAACAATCGTTTATTCATCGTAGAGTCAAAAAGTCCTGTTTACACCCCAAAACGCTACCGAAACTGGTTTGGTCAGCATGTAGAAGGAGCACCCTATTGCGAACGCGATCTCCATCCACCTACCGAACTTGAAACATTTAATGAAACAGGTGATTTTATAATCAAAGTAAAAAAACAAGATACTATACACGAATATGTGTATGCTTCACATCCATTTAGTGTGGTTGGATGGGACGGGTATAACTTCCCTTATAAATTTTCTATTCACGATTTTGAACCCATTACAGGGATGATTCATCAACCCCCACCAATTCATCAAACATTTGAAACAAACAACTTTGTCATCTGTTCGTTTGTACCTCGGTTGTATGATTACCACCCAAATTCAGTACCAGCACCCTACAACCATTCTAACATTGATTCTGATGAAGTTCTTTATTATGTCGATGGCGACTTTATGAGTAGAAATGATATTAATAAGGGCAGTATTTCCTTACACCCTGCTGGAATTCCACACGGACCACACCCAGGAACAATGGAAAAAAGCATCGGTAAAAAAGAAACCTTTGAACTCGCCGTGATGGTGGATACCTTTAGTCCATTAATGGTAACAGAAAACGCCATAAAATTACAAGTGGACGATTATTATAAATCTTGGATTAATAAATAAAACTTAAAACTGTTATGAGTAATATAGTTAACGTAGAATACGGATTGGAAAAAATATTTGATGAAGCTCAAGATTTTCTTCCGTTATTAGGTACTGATTATATCGAATTTATTGTAGGGAATGCAAAACAAGCTGCCCATTTTTACAAAACTGCTTTTGGATTTCAATCGCATGCCTATAAAGGATTAGAAACCGGGTGCACCGAATACGCATCCTATGTTATAAAACAAGATAAAATAAAATTGGTATTAACCACCCCACTTCACAAAGATTCATGGATGAATGACCATTTATCTATGCATGGTGATGGTGTAAAAGTGGTGGCTTTGTGGGTTGATGATGCTAAAAAATCGTGGGAAGAAACAACTAAAAGAGGTGCAAAATCTTATATGGAGCCAAGGATTGAAAAAGACCAATATGGTGAAGTTGTTAGAGCTGGGATTTACACCTATGGTGAAACCGTTCACATTTTTGTAGAACGAAAAAACTATACAGGGGTGTTTTTACCAGGTTACGAAGCATGGGAGTCAGCATACAACCCGGAACCAATGGGTCTTAAATTTGTAGATCATATGGTCGGTAATGTGGGTTGGAATGAAATGGATGTCTGGGTTAAATATTACGAAGATGTTATGGGCTTTGTAAATTTCTTGTCTTTTGATGACAAGCAAATTACAACAGAATACTCTGCATTAATGAGTAAAGTTATGAGCAACGGAAATGGAAGAATTAAATTTCCAATTAACGAACCTGCAGAAGGAAAAAAGAAGTCTCAAATTGAGGAATATATCGACTTTTACAATGGACCAGGAGTTCAGCATATTGCTGTTGCAACAAACAATATAATTGATACTGTTGCAAAAATGAGAGCTAAAGGCGTTGAGTTTTTAAGTACACCCCCAGACGAATATTACAAATCTGTTCCAAAAAGACTTTCTGACCACAACCATGAATTGGCAGAAGATATTGAAAAATTAAAATCGCTTGGAATTATGATTGACGCAGATGAAGAAGGCTATTTATTACAAATATTCACCAAACCTGTAGAAGACAGACCCACCCTATTTTTTGAAATTATCCAAAGAATGGGAGCTAGAGGGTTTGGTGCAGGAAATTTCAAAGCACTGTTTGAAGCTATCGAAAGAGAACAAAAAAACAGAGGAACCCTATAATCGGATGTTTAAATACAAGCTTTTAAGAATATACAATGCAGTTTAACAGCGTTACAAAAAAGTTACCCACTCACCTTCATAAGTTTATAGTACAACAACCTTATGATGATTATACCGCCCAAAATCAAGCGGTATGGCGGTATGTGATGCGATTAAATATCAATGCCTTAAAACAAATAGCACATAAAAGCTACATAAAAGGTCTAAAAAAAACAGGGATTGACCAAGAAATGATTCCTAGAATGGAAGGCATGAATCGTATTCTAAAGGAAATTGGATGGGCAGCAGTTGCAGTTGATGGATTTATTCCACCGAATGCCTTTATGGAATTTCAAGCCTATAATGTGCTTGTCATTTCATCGGAAATTAGAACTATTGAGCACATAAATTATACACCCGCTCCCGACATTATTCACGAAGCAGCAGGACATGCACCCATTATTGCAAATCCAGAATACTCGGAATACCTAAGACGGTTAGGAGAAATTGGATCTAAAGCCATTTCATCACCCAAAGACGATGAAATGTACGAGGCCATTCGGCTTTTATCTATTTTAAAAGAAAATCCAAATTCTACAAAAACAGAAATTTTAGAAGCTACCAAAGCTGTAAATACGCTTCAAGAAAATATGGGTGAACTTTCTGAAATGGCTAAAATTAGAAACCTCCATTGGTGGACCGTTGAATATGGACTTATTGGAACACTCGAAAATCCAAAACTATATGGTGCAGGGCTGTTATCTTCCATTGAAGAAAGTCAGTTATGTTTAAAAAATGAGGTTAAAAAAATACCGTATTCTATTGAAGCGGCGGATGTCAATTTTGATATCACTAACACACAACCCCAATTATTTGTAATTCCTAACTTTGCAAGTCTTAGCTTTGTTTTAGAAAAATTCGCAAATACAATGGCAATACGAACAGGTGGTTTAGAGGGATTAAAAAAACTCATTGTTTCTAAAAAACTAGGAACAATCGAATTGAGTACAGGAATTCAAGTTTCAGGAATATTTAACAATGTTCTAGATGCCAATAATAGACCTATTTACTTTCAAACCAATAGCCCAACCGCCCTTTCTGTCAAAGGAACCGAATTGATAGGACACGGCACCGAACACCACCCTAGTGGTTTTGGAAGTCCCATTGGAAAATTAGAAGGAATTAATATTGCTATCGAAGATATGTCACCCAAAGACCTAGAAGTCTATGGTATTATCGAAGGAAAAAATACCTGCCTTATTTTTGAGGGAGGTGTAAAAGTTGAAGGAACGATTGTGACAGGTAAAAGAGATTTACAGGGAAAAATTATTTTAATAACCTTTAAAAACTGTAGAGTAACCCATTTTGAAACCCTCTTATTTGATTCGAGTTGGGGCGTTTATGACATGGCAATCGGAAACCATATTTGCTCCGCATTTGCGGGAGCTGCAGATTCAAATTCGTTTGAAGACATCTATACTATATCGGATACTAAAACTGCTAAAATCATTTATTCTGCCGAAGAACAACAATTGCATCAGTTGTATGAAACCGTTAAAAATTATCGAACGAATTGTGATTCTAATATTGATTCCTTAATGAGAATATTCAAGGAAGTTAAATCAAATTACCCTTTTGAATGGTTACTTTTATTGGAATTATACGAGTTGGTTTATGATAAAGATTTATCTTTAAAAAATGAGATTCATGAGGAGCTACTCAAATTAAAACAAAACAAACAATTCACAAAGCTCATTACAGATGGCTTAGATTTAATTATAAAAAAATAAGATATGAACTCTTGGATTAAAATTAATGAAAATTCTGATTTTAGCATCTATAACTTACCTTTTGGTATTTTTTCTGAATCCGATCATATCAAAAGAATCGGAGTTGCTATTGGAGACCGTATATTAGATGTTTATGCCGCTTATGAATTGGGCGTGTTTGAAGATTTAAACTTTGACATTAAGGTTTTAGAATCGGACTCCTTAAATGAGTTTATCGCCTTAGGAAAATCAACCACCGTAAAAGTAAGAGAACGTATTCAAAGTGAACTTTGCAATGAAAATTCAGTATTAAAATCACATCCCTCCATATTTATAAAACAAAGCTCAGTACAGATGCATTTACCAGTAAAAGTGGGTGATTATACCGATTTTTATTCAAGCATAGAACACGCTACCAATATTGGAACCATGTTTAGGGATCCTGACAATGCGTTACTCCCTAATTGGAAACATTTACCTGTTGGGTATCATGGACGTGCGTCCTCGATTATCGTCAGTGGTGAAAATGTACACAGACCAAAAGGACAAGTTGTTTTAGCTCCAAATACTGCCCCTGTTTTTCAAGCGTCTGTTCGGGTCGATTTTGAATTGGAAATGGGGTTTGTCATTGGGAAATCAACTCAACTTGGGGAGACTGTTTCGACCGCAGCTGCTGACGAATATATTTTCGGAAAAGTATTATTTAACGATTGGTCGGCACGAGACATTCAAAAATGGGAATACGTACCTTTAGGTCCCTTTTTAGCGAAAAGCTTCGCCTCTTCTATGTCCCCATGGGTGGTCACTTTAGAAGCCTTAGAACCCTTTAAGATATACGGGCCAAAACAAGACCCTTCTGTTCTACCCTATTTAAATTTTGAAGGCTCAAAAAATTACGATATCAAATTAGAAGTTTCCATTCAACCTGAAAACTGTAAAGAAACCGTGGTAAGTCACTCCAATTTCAAATATATGTATTGGAACATGAACCAACAATTGGCTCATCATACTGTTAATGGTTGTAATTTGAATGTAGGGGATTTGATGGCATCTGGAACCATCAGTGGAAAAAGTCCTGATTCTTATGGTTCTATGCTCGAATTGTCATGGGCAGGCTCAAAACCTGTTGAACTAAAAGAAGGTGGTTCCCGAAAATTCATTCAAGATAATGATACCGTTATCATGAGAGGGTATTGTCAAAAAGGTCCAATCCGAGTGGGGTTTGGAGAAGTTAAATCAACACTTTTAAAAACAATTTAAAAAAATTAGCATGTCAACTGTAAAATCATTTGATCCCGAATTATTAGAAACTAGAGACGTTCATAGACTGCTCTCCGCTTCTATTGCTCCAAGACCCATCGCATTTGCAAGTACTATAGATGCCAAGGGAAATGTCAATTTAAGTCCGTTTAGTTTTTTTAATGTCTTTAGCTCCAACCCCCCTATATTAATTTTCTCTCCAGCAAGACGCGTTCGTGACAACACTACCAAACATACCCTTCAAAATGCAGTGGAAACAAAACAGGTCGTGATTAATACTGTCGATTTTTCGATTGTAGAACAAATGTCAGAAACTAGTAAAGAATATGACAAAGGCGTGAATGAATTTATTGAAACAGGACTAACTGAAGTTCCTTCAGTTAAAGTCAAACCTCCAAGAGTTTTAGAATCCCCCGTTTCCTTTGAATGTGTGGTTGAAAACATTGTTTCTCTAGGAGAACATGGAGGTGCCGGTCAATTGGTCATCGCCAAAGTAGTACACATCCATGTGAAATCGGAGTTCTTAGATGAAAACAACCAAATTGATTCCGAAAAATTAGATCTTGTCGCACGCTTAGGAGGCGATTGGTACACCCGTGTGACAAAAGATAGCATGTTTAAACTTGAAAAACCTGAAGGGTGATTTCGTGTTTATTGTGTCTAATTACTTTCCAATACAAAAGTTTGCAAAGATATTCCCTAACAGGTCGTCTGAAGTAATTTCGCCGGTAATCTCACCAAAATGATACAATGCCTGACGGATGTCTATTGCTAATAAATCTCCAGAAAGGTTAGCATCCATCCCCTGCTGTACTTTTTGAACTTCAGCCAGTGCTTTTAAAAGAGAATCGTAATGTCTGGAGTTTGTAATGATGGTATCATTATTTCTCAAAGCACCTGTATTTACAAATTCTAACAACTTCGCTTTTAAAGTATCGATACCCAACCCGCTTTTAGCAGAAGTAAAAAGCGTATGAGGATATACAAAAGAGGTTTCAATATATTCCTGATCCGCTTCATCCATTTTATTAGCTACAACGATCAGTTGTTTATCTGGGTACTGTTCTTGAATTTTTCGAATCTCTGAATTAAAAATCTGAATAGTTTCTGTTGTGACCTTAGTAGAATCTAGTAAATATAATACCACTTGGGATTGGGTGATTTTTTCAAATGTTTTTTTGATACCGATACTTTCAATGGTATCCTCGGTGGTTCGAATGCCCGCTGTATCTATAAATCGAAACTTAATCCCTTCAATAGTAATTTCATCTTCGATAGCATCACGAGTTGTTCCCGCAATATCGCTCACAATGGCTTTATCTTCGTTTAAAAGTGCATTTAAAAGCGTAGATTTCCCCACATTAGGCGCACCGATTATAGAAATTGGAATTCCATTTTTAATCACATTTCCTGTTGAAAATGAATCAATCAAATGTTTTAAAACCTTAATAATGCGTTCTAATAACTCCTCAAATTGTTTCCGATTGGCAAATTCTACGTCCTCCTCCGAAAAATCGAGTTCTAATTCAATCAAAGAAGCAAAATTCAATAACTCATCACGTAAGACTTTGATTTCATTACTGAACCCTCCTCGCATCTGTTGCATTGCAATTTGGTGGGAGGCTTTATTATCACTGGCAATTAAATCTGCGACTGCTTCTGCTTGACTTAAATCGAGCTTAGCATTTAGGAAAGCACGAAGCGTGAACTCCCCTGGGTTTGCAATACGCGCACCATTGCGTACAAATAATTGTATAATTTCTTGTTGTATATAAGAACTTCCATGGCATGAAATTTCAACGACATCCTCCCCAGTATAGGACTTAGGGTTTTTAAAAACAGACACTAAAACTTCATCTAAAACTCGTGAATCTTCGACGACATGCCCTAAATGAATGGTGTGGGTTTTTTGAGAAACTAGCTTTTTGGTGGAAATGGATTTAAAAGAGGCATCCACCATTGCAATCGCTTTGGAGCCTGAAAGTCTTATAACAGCAATCGCACCGGCACCTGATGGGGTGGCTAAAGCAATAATAGTGTCGTTTTGATACAAAGGATTAATTTTTTACAAAAGTATTAATATTACTTCAAACGAAAGAAGTAATATTTTTAATTTATTTTTGTACAAATTTTAAATTCCTACATAGTATGAAAACTCAAATCATTTTTATAATTAGTATCGCATTGTTATTTAGTTGTAAACCTTCAACAACTAATTATGGTGACAATTATGAAGTAATCGTCAAAGCAGATGGCGTTTATGATGGATTAAGAGCTTATTTGATGAAAACTGAGAATGGCAGAAACAGAATAGCCACCGATACAGCCGTAGTTTTTAATGGTGCCTTTGTTTTTAAAGGAGAAATAAAAGGAACTGAAATGCGTGCCTTAACAATTGATGGGGTGAGAGGACAAACCTCTGTATTTTTAGAACCTGGGATTATTCATGTAGAACTCTACAAAGACAGTATTCATAAATCTAAAGTAGAAGGGACGTACAACAATGCTGTTTTTAATGACTATAAAAATCAGTATCAAGAAAAGATCGAAGCGATCGATGCTGTGAGATCTCAATTTTTAAATTCTAATAAAGATACTGAAGGCTTAAAAGCGCTACAAAAAAAAGGAGATTCTTTGAGAGCACAATTGAAAAACTTTGGATACGAATTTATCAAAACAAACAACGATTCTGATTTTTCATTGTTTGTACTAGAGGGATTAACAAGTCAAAAAGGATTTGATGTAGAATTGGCCTCCAACGCTTTTAAAAATATCGAAGCATCCATAAAAACCAAAAACGAATCCAATCAATTAATTACTGATCGTATCAGACAAAAAATTGAAAGTAATCCTAATAGACCAAAAATTAAAATTGGGATGCAAGCACCTGATTTTACGGCGCCAGACCCACAAGGAAAACAAATTACTCTAAGTGAAATTAAAGGAAAGGTGACCATTGTAGATTTTTGGGCTTCTTGGTGTAAACCTTGTCGTATCGAAAACCCTAACTTGGTAAAGCTATATGATAAATACCACTCCAAAGGATTGGAAATTATCAGTGTTTCTCTAGAACGTGGAAATCAGAAAGCCTTTTGGATTGAGGCCATTAAAAAAGACCAATTAAACTGGTATAACGTTTCTAATTTGAAATTTTGGCAAGATCCAATTGCACAAGCTTACAGTGTAAATTCAATCCCTGCAACCTTTATTTTAGACGAAAATGGAACAGTCGTTGCCGAACGTTTAAGAGGTGCTGAATTGGAAGCTACAATTAAAAACTTACTAGAATAAATAAAAAATGAACCCTCTAAATCTTATTGTTTTTATGCATTAAAAACAAGAGGATAATTGGAACTGCTAGAAGAATTACCATCCATAAATGCGTTTCTAAAACTTGTGGTGCTATCAACAATGTAAGTACATACCCTCCAATAGCACCTCCAAAATGGGCATCATGTCCTATATTTCCAACCCTTGATTTCATCCCATAAATAGAATACAGCATATACCCTACTCCTACCACATAAGAAGGAATAGGAATGGGAATAAAATACAAGTATAATTCCATTCCGGGGTATAATAAAATAGCAGCATATAAAATGCCAGTCACAGCACCACTCGCCCCTACTGCTGAATAGTATGATTCATTTTTATGAAAGTAATAGGATAATAAATTTCCAAACATCAAACTTCCAAAATAAATCAAAAAGAAATAAAACGGCCCTACGCTATGTATTACATGATCGGCAAAAAAATAGAGTGTAATCATATTGAATAACAGATGCTGCAAGTCAACATGCAGAAACCCAGACACCAACATACGGAGTTTTTCTCCTCGTTTGATGCCTCCAATATTAAACTTGTACGATTCAAAAAAAGAACGCTCTTTAAAGCCCTTAAAAGAGCAAAGTGCGTTTAATGCAATAATAATCAGAGTATAAATACTAATGTTCATAGAGATATATTAAATAAGCTATATATTTGCGGTTGTAAATTTAATCTTTTTAAATGCAATTACTAGCGTACATTTTAATTTACCCTATTTTGTGGTTTATTTCCATACTCCCCTTTCGATTGCTATATGCCCTTTCTGATTTTTTGTACATTTTGATGTATTATGTGTTTAGATACAGAAAACAAACGGTTATAGACAACCTTAGACTTGTATTTCCTGAAAAATCCGATCATGAAATTAAAATAATCACTAAAAAATTCTTTCATCATTTTTGTGATATGATATTGGAATCGATCAAGTCCATGAATATTTCTTTGGAATCCATGAAGGCACGCTACACCTTTAAAAATTTGGACATTATTAAGGAGTTTGAAAAGCAAAATAAAAGTATTGTCCTCATGTGTGCCCATTATGGCAGTTGGGAATGGATTTTTATACTCCAAACCTATACGACGCACCGTGGCTATGGCATATATAAACGTCTTCAAAATAAGTATTTTGATCGATTAATTAAGTCTATTAGAGCCCGATACAACAGTTATTTAATTACAACCAAAGAAACCTTTTCCGTTTTAGAAGACGCAAAGAAAAACGGCATTTTGTCTATGAATGGTTTTGCTTCAGACCAATCGCCAAAAAAACACAAAGCTCATCATTGGAATGAATTTATGGGCATTAAAGTTCCAGTTCACACGGGGGCTGAAATGTTGGCCAAAAAACTGGACATGCCTGTAGTGTTTTTTGCTGTAGAACGCAAAAAAAGAGGCTATTACGAGGCAACTTTTCAAACACTAGCAGAAAAGCCAACCGATTTTAAGGATTATGAAATTACAGATAAATTTCTAAAACTTGTAGAAGCACAAATCCACGAAGCTCCAGAATATTACCTTTGGACCCACAAACGTTGGAAACATCGCGCTGTTTAAAGCCCTGCTATAGTCTTTATTTCATCAATGATCCTATCTGCTAAAACATCCGCTTCCTCTTGAGATGGTGCTTCCGTATAGATTCGAATAATTGGCTCGGTATTACTTTTTCTTAAATGTACCCATTCCGTTGGGAAATCAATTTTAACCCCATCAATCGTAGAGATGTGTTCGTGTGTATATTTTGCTTCCATCGCTTTTAAAATAGCATCCACATCAATCGTAGAGTTTAAGTCGATTTTCTTCTTGCTCATAAAGTAAGAAGGATAGCTCGCTCTCAACGCACTAACTGTCATTTTTCGTTCTGCCAGTAAGCTCAAAAATAAAGCCACACCTACCAAAGCATCACGTCCATAATGGGACTCAGGATAAATAATGCCACCATTGCCTTCTCCTCCAATAACAGCATTGGTTGCTTTCATAGCGTTGACAACATTCACTTCCCCAACAGCACTAGCGGTATAAGTTCCACCATATTTTTCGGTTACATCTTTCAAAGCTCGAGTAGAACTTAAATTACTTACCGTATTTCCTGGGCGTTGACTTAAAATATAATCGGCACAAGCAACTAACGTATATTCTTCTCCAAACATAATGCCTTGTTCATCCATAAAAGCCAAACGATCTACATCGGGATCGACTGCAATTCCGAAATCGGCATGTGAAGAAACTACGGTTTCAGATAAATCTGTTAAATGTTGTTTTAGCGGTTCTGGGTTGTGTGGAAATTGTCCGTTTGGTTCGCAGTGTATTTTGACGGCTTCAACGCCTAAACGCTCCAAGAGTAAAGGAATTGCAATACCTCCCGTAGAATTAACCGCATCTACTACCACTTTAAATTTACAATCTGAAATTGCTTTTACGTTTACAAACTCTAAATCCAGTACTTCATCGATATGAATATCAAAATACGCTTGATTTTTGGAAATGATACCTAATTGATCAACATCTGCGAATTCCATAGCATCTGCTTCAGCAATATCTAAAACACGTTGACTGTGCTCCGCATTTAAAAATTCGCCATTAGCATCTAATAACTTTAATGCATTCCATTGTTTGGGGTTGTGACTGGCTGTCAAAATAATACCACCATCCGCTTTTTCTAATGGAACGGCAATTTCGACAGTTGGCGTCGTTGACAAATCTAAATCAATGACATCAATACCCAAACCAATTAGTGTATTCATGACTAAATTTTGAACCATCGCTCCCGAAATTCGAGCATCTCTTCCAACGACTACACGGTACTTTTCTTTCGACCGTTGTTGTTTAATCCACGTTCCATACGCCGCAGCAAATTTCACAGTATCTAAAGGCGTTAAGTTGTTTCCAACGGGACCTCCAATGGTTCCTCGTATTCCTGAAATTGATTTTATCAGAGTCATGTAAAAAAATTTTAACAAATATAAGACTTCAAATCAATTATATTAAAATCTATTCATATTATTGCGCCTATGAATTATTTGGCACATATTTTTCTTTCTGGAGAAAATCCCAATGTGATGATTGGAAACTTTATGGCAGACAGTATTAAAGGCTCTAGACACGACGCCTACCCTGCCGAAATCCAAAAAGGAATCTTGTTACACCGTCAAATTGATACAACAACAGATGCCCATCCTGCTTTTAGGCAAAGCACCAAGCGGCTTCACAAAAACTACGGTCATTATTCAGGGATTATTGTGGATATTTTTTACGATCATTTTTTAGCTAAAAACTGGGCGGATTATTCCGATATTCCTTTAGCAGATTATATTGAATCGTTTTATAAATTATTACGCGACAATACTGAACTTCTTCCCCATAATATTCAAAAAATGGCGCCTATTATGATGGAAGGCAATTGGCTTTTAATCTATGCAGATCTTGAGGGAATTGACCGTGTTTTGGGGGGAATGAATCGACGCACGAAAAACAAATCAGGAATGGACAAGGCAGGACACGAATTAAGGAAATTCTACTCTCTTTTTGAAGCGGACTTTAAAGTGGTTATGAAAGACCTTCAAAAACTAAGTAACGATTTTTTAGCTCCTTGAAAACCTAACTAATATAATTCCAAATATTCTTATATTTCCCCATTTGCATATAGGTTTGTGCGATGGGTTGGTGTTTTGGATCGATTAATTTTGGATCTGCAACAAGCACTTTTTTAGCCCAATGCCGTGCCAAGGACAAAATATCTTTATCTTTTACAATATTGGCAATTTTCATTTCTAAGACTCCACTCTGTTGAGTACCCATCATATCTCCGGGGCCTCGGAGTCGTAAATCAACTTCCGCAATTTCAAATCCATCACTTGAATTGACCATGGTTTTCATCCGCGTTTTACTGTTATCGCCCAATTTGTGGCTGGTCATTAAAATACAATAACTCTGTTCGCTACCACGGCCTACACGTCCTCTTAACTGATGGAGTTGCGACAATCCAAAACGCTCGGCACTTTCAATTATCATTACAGAAGCATTGGGGACATTAACGCCGACTTCAATAACGGTGGTGGCTACCATAATATGAGTTTCGCCTTTGACAAAACGTTGCATTTCAAATTCTTTATCGGCGGGTTTCATCTGTCCATGCACAATTGATACTTGATAGTTTGGCATTGGAAAATCACGTACAATGCTTTCATAGCCATCCATTAAATCTTTAAAATCCAAAGATTCACTTTCATTTATCAATGGATATACAATATAAATTTGACGGCCTTTTGCTATTTCTTCTCTAATAAAGCCAAGGACTTTCAGTCGGTTGCTATCAAACCGATGTACCGTTTTAATCGCTTTTCTTCCAGCAGGTAACTCATCAATCACAGAAATATCCAAATCGCCATAAACGGACATCGCAAGAGTTCGAGGAATTGGTGTGGCGGTCATGACTAAAATATGCGGAGGTGACGTATTTTTTTTCCATAGCTTCGAACGTTGTGCCACCCCAAAGCGGTGTTGTTCGTCTATGATTGCCAATCCAAGATTTTTGAATTTCACTTTATCTTCCAAAAGTGCGTGGGTACCAATAATAATCTGTAATTCGCCCGATTCTAACTGTTCGTGAATAGTTCTTCGAGCAGCAGTTTTAGTCGATCCTGTTAACAATCCGATTTTTACCCCAATCTTATCGCAAAACGGTTTTAGTCCGTTATAGTGTTGAAACGATAAAATTTCGGTAGGTGCCATCAGAGTTGCTTGAAACTTATTATCAATGGCTATCAACATAGACATCAACCCTACAATGGTTTTTCCTGAGCCTACATCGCCCTGTAATAAGCGGTTCATTTGGGCATTACTACCCATATCAATTCGAATTTCTTTCAATACACGTTTTTGGGCGTTGGTCAATTCAAACGGTAAATGCTCCTTATAAAAGGTGTTAAAATAAGACCCAACGGTTTCAAAACGATAGCCTTTTATTTTGGACTTGTGAATGATGTTTTTAAGAATGAGCTGAAGTTGAATATAAAACAGTTCTTCGAATTTTAAGCGAAATTGGGACAAACTAAGCAGCTTTTGTGTTTTTGGAAAATGGATATTTAAAAGTGCTTCACTTTTAGAGATCAATTTTTGGTGTTCTAAAATTTCTTTTGATAAGGATTCCTCAAAACTTCCATTCAATTGCAAAAACAACTGTTCCATGATTTTACAAATCACACGGTTCGAAATCCCTCGGTTTGATAATTTTTCTGTAGAAGGATAAATGGGTTGAATGGCTTTTGAGAGGCTTTTGTCATAGTCCGTTTTCAGTTCAATATCTGGGTGTGGCATGCTAAATACCCCATTAAATACATTGATCTTTCCAAAAATCACATAATCTGAATGGAGTTTCAGATGCTCACGAATCCATTTATGCCCTCTAAACCAAACCAATTCCAAATAACCCGTCTCATCTTTGAATGTCGCTACAAGACGTTTTCCACGCTTTTGACCAATTTCTTTAAAGCCCGTAATTTGACCTACAATTTGAACTTCAGCCTTGGTAGGCTGAAGTTCAGAGACCTTATAAAATTGTGTGCGATCAATATAACGATTCGGGAATAAATTAATCAGATCTTGAAAAGTATGAATTCCTAATTCTTTTCTCAAAACTTCGGCACGCCCAGGCCCAACACCTTTTAGATAATCAATGGGAGTTTGAAGTACTGAGTTTTGCATCAATCCACTTTAATAGGTTAGTAAATTGCTGACTTCATTTTTCAAATACGCTAAGGCAGCTGTACTTGGAGAGGATTTATCCATTGATTTGGTCAGTACCAATTCACGAAATTTATCAGCAGTTGTGGATTCATTTGAAAGGTCGCAGTTTCTAATGAACTGAATTGTGGTGTTTTTAGCAGTTAAAATGATGTTCCAACATTCTTCGGACAAATAAATTTGTTGTGCTAAATTATGTTCAAATTCTTGTTCGATAGTTTGAATAAGTAACTGCTCGTAATCTTGTTTTCGTTGTGAAATGGGTTGAATTCTGATCAATAAATTATTGGGTGCCATACGTTCCAAAACCAACGCCAATCGTTCATAAGCCTGAAGTTTTACTGGAAGTACTTCTTTTTGAAGCGACTTATGTAGAATATAGTGCCGTCTTTTGTTTTCGTTGTTTGTGTATTCTTTAAAAAATAAATACGCAATGCCTCCTGTAATAAGCGCTGGAATGCAATACTCGATAAGGCTATAAAACTCAATTTCCATTTAAATAGGTTGTGTATTGATTAATAACTGCCAAGTTAATAATTTCCTTGAATATAAAGGCAAAAATTAATATGTTCAAACGGATTTAGTAACTTCTCTAGAATTGTTTATAATTTATAGAAGTTCCTTTTAAAATACGAATAACATTCCTTAATTTCACATCTTAGAAAAAATGAAATTTGAAACAGTATTTAAATCAACTTAACGAGGCACAATTAGCACCTACGCTTCAGAAAGAAGGGCCAATGATTATCATTGCAGGTGCAGGTTCTGGAAAAACCAGAGTCCTCACCTATCGCATCGCCTATTTGATGAGTGAAGGCGTTGATCCCTTTAATATTTTATCCCTCACCTTTACCAACAAGGCTGCGCGTGAAATGAAAACACGAATCGCTTCGATTGTTGGAGACAGCGAAGCCAAAAATTTATGGATGGGAACATTTCACTCCGTATTTGCAAAAATTTTACGAATTGAGGCAGACAAATTGGGATACCCTTCCAATTTCACAATCTATGACACTCAAGACTCGCAACGCTTAATTTCTTCAATTATTAAAGAGAAAAAACTCGATAAAGACATTTATAAATACAAACAAGTCCAATCGCGTATATCCTCCTATAAAAACAGTTTGATTACCGTAAAGGCGTATTTTCAAAACCCCGAACTTAAAGAGTCCGATGCGATGGCAAAACGTCCAGAAATGGGAGAAATTTATAAAGAATATGTATCGCGTTGTTTTAAGGCAGGTGCGATGGATTTTGATGATTTATTACTCAAAACTAATGAGTTAATTACTCGTTTTCCAGAAGTATTGGCAAAATACCAAGATCGATTTCGGTATATTTTAGTAGATGAGTATCAAGATACCAACCACTCTCAATATTTAATCGTAAGAGCACTGTCAGACCGTTTTCAAAACATCTGTGTTGTGGGAGATGATGCACAAAGTATTTATGCTTTTCGAGGGGCGAACATCAATAATATTTTAAACTTTCAAAAGGATTATGACAATGTCAAACTATTCCGATTGGAGCAAAATTACCGTTCGACCAAAAACATTGTAAATGCTGCAAATTCCATTATTGAAAAAAATCAAACCAAGCTCGAAAAAGTCGTTTGGACTGCCAATGAAGAAGGTCCAAAAATAATTGTCAACCGATCGTTAACTGATGGGGATGAAGGCCGTTATATTGCAAGTACCATCTTTGATAACAAAATGCAAAACCAAGCTAAAAATGGTGATTTTGCGGTATTATACCGAACCAATGCACAATCAAGATCCATTGAAGATGCTCTAAGAAAACGCGGCTTAGAATATCGGATTTACGGAGGTTTATCGTTCTACCAACGTAAAGAAATAAAAGATGTCCTCTCCTATTTACGCATTATTATAAATCCTTCTGATGAAGAGGCTTTAAAACGAATTATTAATTTTCCTGGACGTGGCATCGGACAAACCACTATTGACCGCTTAATTGTGTCTGCCAATGAACATGATAAAACCATTTTTGAAATTCTAAAACACCTTGATGAACTTCCCATAAATATCAACGCGGGAACCAAAACAAAACTTCAAAACTTTAGAACAATGATTGAAAGTTTTAAAGTGATGAGTCAAACGGCAAATGCCTTTGATTTGGCAGAACATGTGTGTAAAGTCAGTGGATTGATTCAAGAGTTTAAAAAGGATGGTACTCCTGAAGGCATTTCTCGAATGGAAAATATTGAGGAATTGCTCAATGGAATCAAAGATTTTGTTGAAGGCCAACAAGAGTTAGCAGATTCTACAGGATCCATTGCAGAGTTTTTAGAAGATGTTGCTTTGGCTACGGATTTGGATAATGAAGAGGGAGAAGACAGCGATAAAGTTGCACTTATGACCATCCATTTAGCAAAAGGATTGGAATTTCCGTTTGTGTATATTGTTGGCTTGGAAGAAGATTTATTTCCGAGTGCAATGAGTATGAGTACTCGGGAAGAATTAGAAGAAGAACGTCGTTTATTTTATGTTGCCCTAACACGTGCTGAAAAACAAGCCTATCTAACCTATGCCCTTTCACGTTACCGTTGGGGAAAACTTGTGGATTCTGAACCGAGTCGATTTATCGAAGAAATTGATGATCAGTATCTGGAGATTGTAACTCCAAAGGAAGAACGCCGTTTCAACCCAATGTTAAGTGCGGATATTTTTGGAGATGTCGATACCAATACGGTGCGTTATAAGAAACCTGCCTACATGAAGAAAAAAACAAAAACAGTTGAAAAATTTAAAATTTCTACACCCAAAAATTTAAAGAAAGTCAGTGAAACAAACTCAAATTCAAACGTATTTGACACTAAATTAATTGTTGGCGATGTGGTAAATCATCAACGGTTTGGAAAAGGAAATGTCTTGAGTATTGAAGGCAAAGCAGCCGATTTGAAAGCTGAAATTAAATTTGAAACTGGAGGTGTTAAAAAGTTATTATTACGATTCGCAAAACTTGAAATTATTTCCTAAACGCAAAAAATTTCATGGCAGAACTTCTCAAAATATATCCTGAAAACCCAAACCCAAAAGCCCTTCAAAAAGTGGTTGAAGTCCTTAAAAGAGGTGGGGTTGTGATCTATCCAACTGATACGGTTTATGGATTGGGCTGTGATATTACAAACATTAAGGCATTGGAACGCATTGCCAAAATAAAAGGAATCAAATTGGAGCGTTCAAACTTTTCGTTTATTTGTTATGACTTGAGTAATTTAAGTGATTATGTAACCCAAATAGAAACTCCGATATTTAAACTTTTAAAACGAACACTCCCAGGCCCCTACACCTTTATTCTCCCTGGAGCAAACACATTGCCGCACCCTTTTAAGAAAAAGAAAACAGTTGGAATTCGAATTCCAGACAACTCCATTGCATTGGGAATTGTTGAAGCCTTGGGAAATCCAATTGTGTCAACATCCATTCATGATGAGGATGAAATTCTGGAATATACCACAGATCCAGAATTGATCTATGAAAAATGGAGTTCAAAAGTTGACTTAGTTATTGATGGGGGTTATGGAGACAATCAACCGTCAACAGTCATTGAAGTAAAGGGGACAGAAGTGAGTCTTATTAGAGAAGGAAAAGGAAGTATTGATCTATTTTAAAAAGAACTAATTAAGCGCATACAGAAAAAATTTATGAGCAAGTTTGATGAATTTATTGAAGTAAAAGGTGCCAGAGTACACAATTTGAAAAATATTGATGTCAAAATTCCTCGCGATCAATTGGTTGTTATTACGGGGCTTTCGGGAAGTGGAAAATCTTCACTCGCATTTGATACCATTTATGCAGAAGGTCAACGGCGTTATATTGAAACATTTTCAGCCTATGCTCGTCAATTTTTAGGAAGTTTAGAACGTCCAGATGTCGATAAAATTGATGGACTTTCACCAGTCATTGCCATTGAACAAAAAACAACCAGTAAATCCCCGCGATCTACGGTCGGAACCATTACAGAAATTTATGATTTTTTAAGGTTACTATTTGCAAGAGGTGCAGATGCATACAGTTATAATACCAATGAAAAAATGGTAAGCTATACCGATGCTCAAATAAAAGACTTAATTATAGATTCCTTTAACGGCAAACGTATTTCCATTTTATCTCCTGTAATTCGTTCTCGAAAAGGACATTACAGAGATTTGTTTGAACAGATTGCAAAACAAGGCTTTGTAAAAGTAAGAACTGATGGAGTGATTGTCGATATTACTAAAGGAATGATGCTGGATCGTTATAAAATGCACGATATTGAAATTGTGATTGACCGTCTTAAAATTGATGCAACCTCACAATCCACAAGCCGACTGATTGAGAGTATCAATACAGCAATGTACCATGGAGAAAATGTTCTCATGGTTATGGATGAAGATACCAAAGACGTGCGTTATTTTAGTCGGGATTTGATGTGTCCCTCGTCTGGGATTTCTTATCCAAACCCAGAACCAAACAATTTTTCCTTTAATTCTCCTAAAGGAGCTTGCCAAGAATGTAATGGAATAGGAACATTATACAAAGTAAATGAGACCAAAATCATACCTGACAAAAGCCTTTCTATAAAAAATGGAGGACTCGCACCACAAGGCGTTCAAAAAGATTCTTGGCTATTTAGACAGTTAGAACTCATAGGACGACGCTTCAATTTTAAGCTTTCAGATCCCATCTCAAGTATTCCAAAGGAAGCCTTACAAATTATATTATATGGTGGGAAAGATGACTTTTCGGTGGATAGTAAAACCTTAGGCGTTTCACGAAACTATACTATTAATTTTGAAGGCATTGCTAATTTTATCGAAAGTCAATACAAGAATGCCGATTCTAGGTCCATCCAAAGGTGGGCAAAAAACTATATGGACAATATTAAATGTCCGACTTGTGAAGGGTCTCGACTTAAAAAAGAATCCTTATACTTCAAGATTAACTCTAAAAATATAGCTGAACTTTCAGAGATGGATGTCGTAGAATTATCTGAATGGTTCAAAGAATTGCCAAAACATCTTTCTAAAAATCAAGCCCTAATTTCAAAAGAAATTCTGAAAGAAATTTCGACACGTTTACAATTTCTTCTTGATGTTGGATTGGATTATTTATCAATCAATAGAAGCTCAAAATCACTTTCGGGTGGTGAGGCTCAACGGATTCGTTTGGCGACACAAATAGGGTCGCAATTGGTGGGGGTTTTGTATATTTTAGATGAACCCAGCATTGGTTTACATCAGCGTGATAATGAAAAACTGATTAAATCTTTAATCGCTCTAAAAAATGTAGGAAATTCAGTGCTTGTAGTAGAACATGATAAAGACATGATTGAACAAGCAGATCATGTGATCGATATTGGTCCAAAAGCTGGGAAACATGGCGGCGAAATTATCAGTCAAGGAACCCCAAAAGACATCCTAAATAGCGGTACGATGACAGCGGATTATTTGAGTGGAGTTAAAGAAATTGAAGTTCCAAAAAAACGCCGAGATGGAAATGGAAAATTCTTAGAACTCAAAGGCTGTACAGGAAATAATCTAAAAAACGTATCGATAAAATTACCATTGGGTAAAATGATCGGAATTACAGGTGTTTCTGGAAGTGGGAAATCGACTTTAATTAATCAAACCCTCTACCCTATTTTAAATAATTATTATTTTAACGGAGTTATGGATCCAATGCCTTATAAATCTATAAAAGGTTTGGAGCATTTAGATAAAGTGATTGACATCAATCAATCGCCTATTGGACGAACACCACGAAGTAATCCTGCAACATACACAGGGGTTTTTGGTGAAATTAGAGCCTTATTTGCTAAAATTCCAGAAGCAATGATTCGAGGTTATAAATTGGGTCGTTTTAGTTTTAATGTTGCAGGTGGACGCTGTGAAACATGTAAAGGAGGGGGATTACGAGTTATTGAAATGAACTTTTTGCCAGATGTATATGTAGAATGTGAATCCTGTCAAGGAAAACGATTTAATAGGGAAACTTTAGAAATTAGATATAAAGGGAAATCAATTAGTGATGTTTTAAATATGACCATCAATGAAGGTGTTGATTTCTTTGAACATATTCCAAAAATATATAGAAAATTAAAAACAATCAAGGACGTTGGTTTAGGCTATATTACGTTGGGACAACAAAGTACTACGCTGTCTGGTGGAGAGGCACAACGCATTAAATTAGCGACAGAATTGAGTAAGCGTGATACCGGAAATACTATTTATATTTTAGATGAACCTACTACAGGGCTACATTTTGAAGACATTCGAGTTTTGATGGGTGTTCTAAATAAATTAGTAGATAAAGGTAATACAGTGCTAATTATCGAACATAATTTAGATGTGATCAAAACCGTTGATTATATCATAGATATTGGTCCTGAAGGAGGTAAAGGCGGTGGTGAAGTTCTAGTAAAGGGGACACCAGAAGCTATTGTAAAAAACAAATTGAGCTATACTGCTAAGTTTTTAAAAAAAGAATTACATTAGTGAGCTTAATATAATAGTATTATGACACCAGAACACAAACACAAAGGATGGAATGCAATAAAAACAAATGATTCCTGGGCAATTTTTAAAATCATGGGAGAATTTGTGAATGGATTTGAAAAGATGAGTAAAATAGGTCCCTGTGTATCAATTTTTGGGTCTGCTCGAACTCCAAAAGAAGATCCCTATTACAAACTATCAACTGAAGTAGCATCTGCTATTGTTGAAGCTGGGTATGGAGTCATTACTGGAGGTGGTCCCGGAATTATGGAAGCTGGAAATAAAGGAGCACATTTGGCTGGCGGTACTTCTGTGGGGCTTAATATTGAACTCCCTTTTGAACAACATAACAACCCATATATTGACCCTGACAAGAGTTTAGATTTTGACTATTTTTTTGTTAGAAAAGTCATGTTTGTCAAATATTCTCAAGGAATTGTAGTCATGCCAGGTGGATTTGGAACACTCGATGAATTGTTTGAAGCCATTACATTAATTCAAACTCATAAAATTGAAAAATTTCCTGTCATTCTAGTCGGTTCTTCCTTTTGGGTTGGTTTGTTAGATTGGATTAAAGCAACCTTATTAGAACGCTTTGAAACTATCAGCGCAAAAGATCTAGACTTAATTCACGTGGTTGATACTTCTGATGAAGTCATTGAAATTCTAAATAATTTCTATACAGAATATCAATTAAGCCCAAATTTTTAATAGTTTAAAAGTAAACTTTTGATTTTAAGACCGTTATTAAAGCCCCTGTTAACGCTTATTTTATACATAAGTGTATTCACCACTCATGGACAACATGCCATGCAAATTGAAGGTGTCTTAGATGCCGAATTGAATACAATAACCATTAAGCATCGAATTGACTATCACAATACTTCAGACAACAGTTTAAATGAACTGTATTTTAATGACTGGACGTCGAGTTATAGCAGTCCTACAACTCCACTTTCAAATCGGTTTGTAGAAGAATTTAACAATGACCTACTCTCACTAAAACCGAAGGATCGTGGTTATACAAAAATAACTACAATTAAAGACTCTCTTGGAAAAAGTATAAATTACTCCTACCTAGAAAACCACCCAGATATTTTTAAAGTCTCATTAGAAAATGAAGTCATACCTAACGCCACAATCTCCTTACATTTTGAATATACGCTTCAAATTCAAAACGATCGATTTACAGGGTACGGAGTTACTAAGGATGGAGATTACAATTTAAAATATTGGTATATTTCTCCAGCGGTCTATGAAAATTCCGAATGGAAATTATACAGCAATAAGAACATTAATGACTATTACACGCCAGAATCTAACATTGAACTGAGTATTAACGTTCCTGAACTTTATGACGTTACTTCCGAATTAAATTTAGAATCTACACAATTAAATCAACAAAATAACAGCTTTAATTTTTCAGGGAAAAAGCGCACAGACAGTCGTCTTTACATATCCAAAAAACGCTTTGTAAATTTTAACGTTGAAAATTTAAATATCATAACAGATATCAACGAAAATAAAATAAGTGATTTAGAACAAATTGAACTGTTAAAAAAAGTTGTTGGTTTCTTAAATTCAAAACTAACAGCCTATCCACATGATAATCTATTAGTTACAAATTTAGATCTAAGTAACTACCCTGTCTATGGCTTAAATATTATTCCAGATTATTTAGCCCCATTTTCTAAGCAATTCAAGTATGAATTAAACCTTTTAAAAAACTTAACAAGGCTATATTTAAAACGACACTTAAAAATAAATCCACGAGAAGACTATTGGATACAAGCAGGATTTGAGAATTTTATATTAATGAACTATGTCGAACATTTTTATAAAGATGAATCATTAATCGGGAAGTTTTCAAAGGTTTGGGGGATCAAATCTTATAATTTAGCAAAATTAAAGTACAATAGTCAATACCCATTGACCTATTTACACATGAAAAGAACGGGGCGCGATCAAGCATTAAATACACCAAAAGATTCCCTTTTAAAATTTAATGCCAACCTGTCTAGCAAATACAAGGCTGCTTTAGGGCTTCTTTATCTTGAAGATTTTATTGAGGATTCAAAGCTTGAAGATTGGATAAAAGAACTTGTAATTACCCCTAAAAAAGAACTTCTAACGACAGAACGTTTTAAATCTTATTTAAAGACAAAAACTACAAAAGACATCGATTGGTTTTTTGATTCTTATTTAACAAACGCCAAACAAATAGATTATAAAATCACTCGTGTAAAATCTTCAAAAGACTCAATCTATTTTACGGTCAAAAACAAAAAGAGTGGGCAAAGGCCTATATCTCTTTTTATGTTTAAAGATGGGAAAATTATTTCTAAACAATGGCTTACAGGAATTAGAGATAAAAAGCAATTTGTCGTTCGCAACTTGCAAGCAGACAAATTGGTGCTTAATTATGATAAAAAAGTTCCTGAGTTTGATTTAAGAAACAATTGGAAAAACATCTCTGGGAAATCTTTATTTAATAAACCGCTTCAATTACGATTTTTTAAAGATGTAGAATCACCCCAAAATAATCAATTGTATTTTTTACCAATAGTAGAATATAAAAATATATATGACGGTCTCAATTTAGGAGTAAACATCAATAACAAAGGCGTCTTAAACAAACCATTTTTGTATGGTATTACTCCAATATATAGTATAAATTCAAACGCGCTAACAGGTTTTGCAAAAGTTATATATAACAGTTATTTTGAAGATCAAGACCTGTACAACATAAATTTTGGACTATCAGTAACGCACTCAAGTTTTGCAAAAAATGCATTTGTAACCAAGGTAGTTCCTTATATTAATTTTAACTTTAGAGATGCTTCAGATTTGAGGTCTAATCAACTAAAAAGCCTGAATTTAAGATATGTTAGCATCGAAAAAGATTTTGTAGAACTTGAAGATGATCAAGCAAATACTCCTCCATATAAAGTCTTTAACATTCGGTATATCGATGGTTATAATGGGTTCAAAAGATATCACAATTGGTTTTTGGATGCCCAATTTTCAGATCAGTTTGGTAAATTGTCCTTAAACTACGAAATAAGAAGACGTTCCAATAAAAATCAATTTTATAATGTAAGGCTATATGCTGGAACGTTCTTGTATTCTAAAATTCCGACAGGGGAACAAAATTTTGATTTTGCTTTGGATCGTCCAACCGATTATTTATTTGATTATAATTATTTGGGACAATTTGAATCTTCAGGAATCTTCAGTCAACAACTTATTATCGCCGAAGGTGGGTTCAAATCAAAACTCGATACCGCATTCGCAAATGAATGGTTAACCACCATAAATGCGAGTGCTTCAATATGGAAATACATCCAAGCCTATGGCGATATTGGATTTCTAAAAAATAAAGGTCAAAAACCTTTATTTGTTTATGACGCCGGAATCCGACTCAATCTAATAACCGATTACTTCGAAATATTTTTTCCTTTCTATTCAAACCTAGGATGGGAAATTAACCAACCTCAGTACAGTCAAAAAATACGATTCGTGTTTACCGCCGAACCCAAAGCACTTTTAGGACTATTCAGAAGGGAATGGTTTTAATTAAACCCACATAACAGCTAATTTTATTTTCTCAAAACAGCTACAGCCCGTTAATTATCATTACAAAGCATAGGACATAGGCTCTAAATATTTTATATTTGCAGCTCACTAGAATTCGCTCAGAATGCAAATCAAAAATGACCTTACAAAAAACATAACATTTGAGGACTTCAAAAATGAAGTGTTGAATGATTATACAATAGCGGTCACCAGTAGAGAATGCAGCCTTCTTGGACGACGCGAAGTCTTAACAGGAAAAGCAAAATTCGGGATTTTTGGTGACGGTAAAGAACTTCCACAATTAGCTTGGGCAAAAGCGTTTCAAAATGGAGATTTTAGATCTGGTTATTATCGAGATCAAACCTTTATGATGGCAATTGGAGAACTCAGCATTGAACAGTTTTTTGCTGGGCTTTACGGAACTACCGATATCACTAAAGACCCTATGAGTGCTGGAAGGCAAATGGGAGGGCATTTCACGACCCATTCTTTAGACGAAAATTTTGATTGGAAAAATCTAACAATACAGAAAAACTCAAGTTCTGACATCTCTCCTACTGGGGCTCAAATGCCACGATTGTTAGGATTGGCACAAGCATCTAAAGTCTATAGAACCCTTAAAGATCTCGATTCTGAAAAATTTTCAAACTCAGGAAATGAAGTCGCTTGGGGAACGATTGGAAACGCGAGTACAAGTGAAGGTGTGTTTTTTGAAACTATAAATGCTGCTGGTGTACTTCAAGTGCCAATGGTAATTAGTATTTGGGACGATGACTATGGCATCTCTGTACATGCAAAACATCAAACAACAAAAGAGAATATTTCTGAAATTTTAAAAGGATTTCAACGCGATTCCAAACAGGAGGGTTACGAAATTTTAAGGGTAAAAGGATGGGATTATGTAGAACTCATTAATACCTACCAAAAAGCCAGTCAAATCTCAAGAACTAAACACATCCCTGTTTTAATTCACGTTAACGAACTCTCTCAACCTCAAGGACATTCGACTTCAGGATCTCATGAAAGATATAAAAATAACAAGCGTTTAGCCTGGGAAAAATCAATTGATTGTAATTTGAAATTTCGTGATTGGATCATTTCTAATGAGATCGCAACAGAGGAAGAAATTACTGCAATCGATCGCAGTGCAAAAAAGAACGTTAAAGAAGGAAAACTCAAAGCATGGAAAGAATTTTCTAAACCGTTAGAAAATGAAAAACAAGAAGTCATAAAACTTATGAAATCGGCTGCAGTTACGGCTTCCCAAAAAGTCTTTATTCACAAGTCGATTTCTCAGTTAGAACTAATTCACAACCCCTTACGAAAAGATATTATAAGTTCCGCCCGCCGTGTTTTAAAACACTTAATTCACGAAAACACTCCCGAAAAAGATCAATTTGTTCAGTGGGTGAACACCTTTTTTGAAAAAAATCAACCTAAATATAGTTCACTTCTTTATAGTGAATCCTCCTTAAGAGCTACCAATATTCAAGAAGTACTTCCTGTTTTTGACGAAACGTCGAAACTAGTCGATGGGCGTTTGATTTTGCGTGATAATTTTGATAAAATCTTAAGTAAACATTCAGAAGTTTTAATTTTTGGAGAAGATACGGGTATGATTGGAGATGTGAATCAAGGACTTGAGGGCTTACAAGAAAAGTATGGTGAAATACGAGTTGCGGATACTGGAATTCGTGAAGCAACTATTATAGGTCAAGGAATTGGAATGGCTCTTCGTGGGCTTAGACCTATCGCAGAAATCCAATATCTTGATTATATGATCTATGCACTTCAAATTATAAGTGACGATTTGTCCACCTTACATTACCGAACATTTGGAAAACAAAAAGCTCCCTTAATCATTCGAACACGTGGACACCGCTTAGAAGGCATCTGGCATTCTGGATCTCAATTGGGTGGAATTCTAAACCTTATTAGAGGTGTTTTTATATTAGTGCCAAGAAACATGACCAAAGCCGCCGGATTTTACAACACACTTTTAGAGAGTGATCAACCAGCAATGGTAGTGGAATGTTTAAATGGCTACCGATTAAAAGAAAAGGAACCTTCAAACTTAGGCGAATTTAGAACCCCTATCGGAGTTGTGGAAACAATCAAACAAGGTGCAGATCTTACTATTGTTTCGTATGGCTCCACATTACGCATTGTTCAACAAGCCGCAAAAGAACTTTTGGAAGTCGATATCGATGTTGAAATTATTGACATTCAATCACTCATCCCCTTTGACATTCAAAAAGATATTTCAAAAAGTGTTGAAAAAACAAATCGTCTTCTTATTGTTGATGAAGATGTTCCAGGGGGAGCATCGGCATATATTCTTAATGAAATCCTAGAACATCAAGACATCTATCAAAACTTAGATAGCAAACCACAAATGCTCACCGCAAAAGAACACCGACCTGCATACGGTACAGATGGTGATTATTTTAGCAAACCATCTGAAGATGATGTATTTGAATCGGTTTATAATATGTTTCATGAAGTGGATCCTTCCTCCTTTCCTAAATTAAGATAGCTGAGTAGAATTCATTCAATTTGAATTGTAGCTTTGATTTGCAAAGCACAGACTAAAATCGTAACATTACACTACACAATTATTGAAGTACTAGGCTATGAAAAGTAATGACATCTCCCAAAAAAATTCCGATAACAACGTAATTATTAAAAATAAAGAGTTAAGCATATGGGAAGCACTCATCCCTGTAATAGCTCTTGTAGCGATGTTATTTTACAATGTTTTTTATGTGTTTGGTGATGACGCTCTTAGTGGCAGTAATCAATTTATATTGATATTAGGAGCCGCCGTAGCAGCCATTGTTGGTTTTTATAACAAAGTTAGTTACAAACAAATGCTAGAAGAAGTTGCAGAAAATGTAAAATCAACCACAGGGGCACTTTTAATTCTATTAATGGTAGGTGCTTTGGCAGGAACTTGGCTCATTAGTGGGGTCATTCCTTCAATGATTTATTATGGATTACAAATTCTAAACCCCACGTTTTTTCTTGTAGCCTCAGTAATTATTTGTGCGATTATCTCCATTGCAACAGGAAGCAGTTGGACCACCTCTGCCACCGTAGGAATTGCTTTAATTGGAATCGGAAACACTTTAGGGATTTCAGCAGGAATGACTGCTGGAGCGGTATTATCTGGAGCCTATTTTGGAGATAAAATGTCGCCACTTAGCGATACCACAAATTTAGCTCCTGCTATGGCTGGGAGTAACTTATTTGATCATATAAGATATATGGCTTTCACTACAGTACCGACCCTAATAGTAACTCTGATTATTTTTTTAATTATTGGTTTAAATTTAGATACCAATGGAACCCCCGATATATCAGATAAATTACAAGCTATTGATGGCGCTTTTAATATTTCGCCTTGGTTGTTTAGTGTTCCTGTTTTAGTCATTATATTAATCGTAAAGAAAACACCACCCTTAATTGCGTTGCTCATTGGAACTTTGTTGGGTGCAATTGCAGCCATTATTGCACAACCTCAAATTATCATGGCAATCTCTGAAACAAATACATTAAGTTTTGAAGCGGCTTACAAAGGAGTTATGAAAGCAATTACGGTTGATACAGCCGTTGAAACTACAAGTCTAGAACTGAATGATTTATTTACTTCAGGTGGAATGAATGGAATGTTGGGAACTATTTGGCTAATTGTTTGTGCCATGGTTTTTGGAGGGGTGATGGATGCTATTGGAGCACTCTCTCGGATTAGTAACGCTTTATTAAGTTTAGCCACCACTACTTTTGGATTGTTTGCGAGTACTGTTGCTAGTTGTTTGGCACTGAATGTCACTGCATCAGATCAATATCTGGCATTAGTAGTTCCTGGAAAAATGTTTAAAAAAGCCTATAAAGATCGAGGGTTAGCACCTGAAAACTTAAGCCGTACACTAGAAGATTCTGGTACTGTAACATCCGTATTAGTTCCTTGGAATACTTGTGGAGCCTACCAAAGTGGTGTACTCGGTGTTTCTGTTGCCGATTATTTTATCTACGCTTTTTTCAACTGGATCAGTCCGTTTATGACTCTTTTATTTGCGGCATTCTCGATTAAGATAAAACAACTTAAAAAATCTTAATTCAATACAAATTATAAATAATCAGTTATACTTATAGCAGTATAGGAAATTAAAATTTTTCTGTACTATAATTAGTTAAATCATATGCTATATTTGTAATCATTAATTTAATAACTATATAAAATCATACTATGGCAATTGTAGGAAAAAAATTCCCAAATTTAAGTGTTGACGCTATGAATGAAATGGGCGATAC
>JABAZA010000057.1 GCA_018608725.1 Flavobacteriaceae bacterium | reverse complement strand
AAGGAAAGACGTATTTTTTACACACTAAAGATGTAATTCTTAAAGGTGGTAGAGAGCAAACTATCTATTATTTCGCAAAAGATGAGCGTAGTAATTCATGCGATCTTCCTGCTGGAAAAAAGATTGTAGAAAACGAAAAAACAGGACTCCCTTTTGTTAAAAAGGCCTAAGTTTTTCAATCTTATCAAAAAAAAACCCACTCTTATTGAGTGGGTTTTTTTTGTGCTTATAATATTAGGTCCAGATTTTATCTTTTTTCGGTCTTAAAACAGTATAAATCATAATTAAGGCAACAACTAAATGTATAAAGCCAAATTGCTGAGGGAGATCAAGGGACTTGCTTAAAATCAGATACCCTTGGAACAGATTTATAACTAAAATAGCACATCCGATTCTATTGCTCAGAGCCATTGCAGCCTTGTTTTTTTCGTCGAAGGGAGTGTTTATTGGAAGCGTGACAATCACTTGCCCCAAAAACATTACGATGATAAACAAATGTACTATATTATTATCTTGTGCATAACCTATTCCTTCTCCGATTATTGGACATATGCCAAAAAAACAAATTCCAAAAAGAAACAAACCACGGATTCTTTTTATTGCTCCATATGCTGCGACTAAGATAAAAATGAAACAAAAAATATTGCCTGCACTTTCTAGTATAGGATTCATGAGGGGATTATTATAATAAGGTTTAGGTCAGTACCAATACAATCAAATTTGTAATTTAATACAAATTTTTTTGTGTTAAATTACAATTAAGTTTTTGTTCTTTATAGGGAAACCTGTTGTGACGCTCTACTATTTTTTTAAATACAATGAAGAAGATTCTCAAAAAAAGGACATGCCAAAGCTGTTTTTCCTTTTAACTTTTGTATTTTAAATAATATATAACTACATTTAGTAGTTATTTTTTTAATACCCATTATATAAATTGTTGATATGAAGCCAATCATAAAATGTGTTTTATGGGCCATGTTTTTAGTGCTCTATTTGGGGTGTTCCAAAGACAATCCAGACGAACAAACTCCAACAACAGAGCCAGAAGTGGTGGAAGCTTACGAAGCTTTAAATGTATCTTATGGTCCGGATGAAAATCAAGTGTTTGATATTTACCTCCCTGAAAACAGAACGGCTTCTACTAAAACACTCATTTTGATTCACGGTGGCAGTTGGTTTTCTGGAGATAAATCGGACATGAATACGATCAAGTTGTTCATTTCAACACTTCACCCAGATGTGGGTATTATTAATATGAATTATACCTTGGCTGGGGTTAATAACCCGCCAGTCCCAATGCAAACGGAGGATATTTCAGCGGTGGTTGATTACCTTTCTACCAATAAAACATCCCTTATTATTAGTGATGATATTGGGTTTATTGGTGTGAGTGCGGGAGCTCATTTATCATTATTGTGGAGTTATGCATATGATACTAATAACCAAGTTGACATGGTTTGCAGTATTGTTGGCCCAACCAATTTTACAGATCCTAATTATTATGACAATCCTCTTTATCAGCCAGTTTTTCAATTATTTGGAAACCCCTCTGTTGAATTTTTAGAATCTGCAAGTCCTTATCATAGAGCTACCGCAACTTCTCCACCAACACAGCTGTTTTATGGCGGCATGGACCCCTTAGTTCCAACCTCACAAGGCGTAGACATGGATGCACAGCTTACGACACTAGGAGTCACCCATGAGTTTCACTTTTATCCAGACGAAGGTCATGGCTGGGAAGGCGCAAATTTGTTAGACACCACCACAAAGATTTCAACGTTTATAGAAACATATATAGAAACGGAATAACTCCAGTATTCAAGTCTAGCATCATCAACAGCCATCAATTTAATTGATCTTTAGTTAGATTTACAGGAGACACATGTTTATGATTGCTTTTATTTAATATTTTATTCATACATTTAAGCATAATATTAAAATCAACATTTATGGAAAATCTTTCAATTTTAGCACAGCTTATTGTTTCAATATCTGTAGTTATTGTGTGGGTTTTTAGATATGATAATATTGTTTTAGAATTTAAACAATACGATTTGTCTAGTTTGGTAAGAAATGCAGTTGGTGCATCAAAAATTGCATTGGCAACTGTTTTGATACTAGGAATTTGGTATCCAGAATTTTTAGTTCCCGCATCGCTATTAATGGCATTTTTAATGCTAAGCGCTCAATATTTTCATGTGAAAGTAAAAAACCCTTTTGTAAAATTCATTCCCTCTTTTGTTCTCTTAATCCTATGCTTATTTATTGCTGCTTTTAATTATGGATTGTTATAGAGAATGGATTTAAACTTACTTATCCTTTTATTTTCGGCGATTTCGTTTATTTTTTATGGGATAAGCTCTTTTTTTTCAAGGCGAATGCTATCCGAATATGCGCGTTGGGGCTATAAAAACCAACGGATTTTGCTCGGTTGTTTACAACTATTAGGAGCAATTGGTTTACTTGTTGGCATCCTCAATCCCATATTGCTTACTGTGGCGTCCTTTTTATTAACGTTTATGATGGTTACTGCTGTTTTTGTAAGAATTAAAATAAAGGACAGCATTATTCAGATGTTTCCAGCCATTTTATACACGGTACTAAATTTTATAATTCTTTACAATTCGTTGGTTTAAATCCAAGCCAACAACTCTAGATTTTTAATCAACGGCAAGTTTATCGTTGCTGTAGTTTGTAGTTTCAGCTTTATTTTTCCTTAGATTTGTCAATAGGAAACCTACCTTGATTCCCGATGCCGTCCATGTCAATCGTATCGTATGCATTTTGATGTTCATTCCGTTGTATTTTGTGTTGTCTCGAAATAATCGTTAACAAAAAATAGACGTACACTATAAATATGATAAACCCGAAAATAAATATAAGTAAATTCATTTTTTTCTTCTTTGTCTAATGGCAATGGAAAGCGATAAAATCGACGGAACCCAAATTCCTACAAAAATCCCCTCTAGTTTGTTTCCAGTGAACCAAAGTGTAACAGACATCAAAAATGAAATGAACGCAAGTATAATAGGATAATAGGTTTCAATAAAATCTCTCATTGTTTTTTATGTAAAAATAAGCAAGATTAAATAAACAAATGTTACTAAATCTATAAAGTTTTAACATATGTATTAAAGATTTTCTTAAAAAAATGAGATTTTATCACATAACAAACTAGCTCAAGCGGTTTAAATAGCTAAACCCAAAACAATTCAGTTTACTTTTTATTAACTTTATCAAATGCAAAAAAATGGTGGAGCAAAAAAAACGAAAGAAAGATGAAAATATATATCACAATAATTTTAATGGTTTTTGGCTTTCAATCGTGTGGTGCACAGAAAAACAGCGAACTCTTTACAATATATTTAGTGAGACATTCAGAAAAAGAATTAACAACGAATCATCATTCAGACCCTCCACTTTCTAAATGTGGAGAGCATAGATCAGAGAATCTAAGTAATTTTCTTAAAGATGTAGATCTGGATGTTATATACAGTTCTAACTATATCCGAACCAAAAATACAGCACTCCCAACAGCCATGTCCAAAGGATTAAAGGTTAATGAATACAACCCTCAAGAACTTGAAGATTTTTCCAAATCTTTGATGGGCAACAAACAAAACGCACTCGTTGTAGGACATAGCAATACAACAGGCGTTTTAGCAGGTCTTTTGGTTGGTGAAAAGATTGGGGCATTTGATTTGGATATTTATAACCGAGTTTATAAAGTAATAATTTATAAAAATAGCGGTCAGCTTCATTTATTACATACAGCTTTTGAATGCAATGATTAAACATGCATAATTTTTAATTTTGTTATATATTTTACGCAAATAGTTAAACAAAATATTCATAAAAGCCCTTTTTCTTCATTTTTTCAAAATACTCGATTCCCTAATTTACTTCTTAAATTGGTTTATAATTTTGATTTTCAGAACCTAATTAATCAAAGATGTTTTAGTTAAATGTTAAACATTTGTATATTTATGATTTTAGAATTGTATTAACCAACACTTTTTTTAATGGCTAAGAATAATTTATTATCACTTATTTGTTTAATATTTATTTATAATTTTTGTAATGCCCAACCCGTAACAATCGACAATTATTCTGTGAATGGTCTTGGACAAGTACAATTATCAATTCAAGCTCAAGCAGGGAAATATTATGTGCTTCATGCACAGCACAACACTTCGTATAATTGGGCCGTTTCAATGACAATTGGTGTCGATGGAACCATGGTAATTTCTGAATCGTTAGCAGCATATCCATTAGAAAACTATTCGATTACACAACACGATGTTTCAGCCCCTGATGATTACGATGGAGATGGTATAGACGATATTACCGAATTCTATAATATGCCTACAGATTCGCCTTTTAATTATGCAGCACCCATTGACCTAATTGATGGATCAACTTCAATTCCGGACGCTGAAACCTTTATGGAGTTAGCAACGGTGAACAATGTAGGCTGGGCGCCATTTCTTGATGATCAATTGTATGTGAAGTTTGGGATACTAAATAGAGATACCGCTCAACCACAGGTCTATTTTATTAATAGCAACACCTATACCATTCATGCAAGCTTTTGGGGTGGAATTGGGGCCTCTGTCACAGGCGATGATGGCTCTGGGGAGATTGTTTTTAACCCTAACGATATCCTTCCAAACGGAACTATTGGGAGTTATTCATTCAACTTTTCCTTTGGAAATGCCTATAATTTTGAAGAGACTCAAAGAACCTTTGAATTATTGGCAGCAAGCATGCCTTTTCTTCAAAATAATATGAACCACTTTATAGGGCAATCTGATGAAAACGACCATCTCAATAATTATGCGGATGATTTTGTTGGGACTCGAGTTGAGGTTGTTTTAGAATCCGATGTTTTTGCTGAAATCAATTACATCCCTTTTCATGAAGCGGAAGGCTATGGGTTTTTTAAACACATGACAGACTTAAATGAAACTCCAGGAAGTAGAGATATTGTTCTCTATGATGCCTTACCAAATTCATTGCCTAGAGTAGGAGGAATCATAACCTCTGTTATACAAACTCCTTTGTCGCACGTCAACTTAAGAGCGATTCAAGACAATGTTCCGAATGCCTATATCGCTGATCCTTTATCGAATGACGCCATAGCAAACCTGCTAGGAGGTTATATTTATTACAAGGTAGAAAACGAGCAGTATGAAATTCGTGAAGCAACTTTGACTGAAGTGAATAACTGGTATGAAGACCTCAGACCAACAGAACCACAAATTCCAATCCGAGATTTAACCATCACAGAAATCATGCCCTTAGACGCTATTGAATTCGAAATGTCTACGGCATTTGGCGCAAAGTGTTCTAACGTTGCTACCATGAGAACATTTGATCTTCCATCTGGAACGATTCCCGATGGTTTTGGAATTCCATTTTACTACTATGACCAATTTATGCAGTTCAACAATTTTTATCAAGAGGCACAAGTCATGATTGATAATCCTAGCTTCCAAACGGATTTAAACTTTCGAATTGATCGTCTAAGAGATTTTAGAAGAGCCATTAAAGATGCTCCAATGCCGCAATGGATGATGGATGACCTACAAGCCATGCATGATGATTTTCCTGAAGGAACAGCCGTGAGATGCCGATCCAGCACTAATAATGAGGATTTACCTGGATTTAGTGGTGCAGGCCTATATACTTCTAAAACCCAACACCTGGATGAAGGGCATATTTCAAAATCAATCAAACAAGTGTATGCCAGCATGTGGAATTTTAGAGCCTATGAAGAAAGAGATTTTTATCGCGTCGATCACTTTGTAGCCGCGATGGGAATCTTATGTCACCCCAATTTTCAAGACGAACAATCCAATGGGGTAGGAATTAGTATTGATCCTATTTACGAAACAGAAGACACCTTTTATTTAAACACCCAAGTGGGAGAATCGTTGATTACAAACCCTGATCCGAACTCGGTCCCAGAAGAACTTTTATTGTATGAAGACCCTACTCAAGGAGGCGGTTACCTCGTTTTAAGACTCTCTAATTTAGTAAACCCAGGGGAGTTGGTAATGGATCAAGTTTATATCGATCAAATGAGAGAGTTCCTTACGGTTATTCATGATGGATTTGCAGTGCTCTATGATGTTGTAGGAGCCGATGACTTTGGAATAGACATCGAATATAAAGTAACAGCTCAAGATCAGTTGGTAATTAAACAAGCAAGACCATGGGTTTCATTCTGGGCAAATATTAATGGCGATAATGATTTGGGTATTACAGCAATTACAGAGCCGCAATCTTCCTCTAACCTTGGAAGCAATGAACTTGTAACAATCACAATTGCCAATCAAGGGTTAAATCCGATGAGTAATTTTGATATCGAGTTGGTCGTGGACGGTCAATCGATGGAAACAATTACAATTTCCCAAACAATTGAACCTTTTACTGAAGCTGATTTTCAATTTACAGTGCCACAAGATTTTTCAGCTATTGGAGAATATAGTGTCACAGCAATTGTGAGTCATCCAGATGATGAATACGAAAACAACGACACTTTAAACGTAGTTTTAAGTAAAGTTCACGTGTTAGATGCCGCACTTTCAATTGGGGAAGTATCAGTTCTTTGTGATGATGTGGTTGAAGTTAGTGCAAGCATTGCCAACCTAGGCTACACTACTATTACCGACGTGCAAATTGAGGTCGTCGTTAATGGTTCAGTCGTAGAGATGGTCAATGCTGCTGTTGACATCCCATTTTTGGAGCAATCAACAGTTACAATAATGATTGACAACAACCTTCAAGAAAACAATACCATCACACTAAACGTGTTAAACGTAAACACCCAATCAGATGGAGACGGAACTAACAATTCAGCTTCCACAACAACAACCCTCGATTCAAATTATGATACGATTACACTGATTATCAATGCGGATAATTATCCTCAGGAAACTTCTTGGAAACTTGTTGATGAAGCCAATCAAATCATAAATACGGGTTCTTTAAGCAATGGTACTGAGTTTTATTCGGAAGACATTTGTGTGAATTATAGCTCTTGCTTTACTCTTTATTTTTACGATTCATACGGAGATGGAATTTGCTGTGGCTATGGCGAAGGAAATTTTCAAATCATAGACGCATCAGGGAATACAATACTTACAAATGATGGTGAATTTGACAACTTCGTAAAAGAAGTATTTTGTCTTGATGAATCTGAATGTGAGATTACAGCGGATATCAACATATCACACGCAACCTCATCTTCTGCCAATGATGGTGTTATTACAATTAACACGAATTCTGGGCTGAGTTCATATCAGTACAGTATTGATGGAGGAGAAACATTTACGGATTCTAATACATTCGATAATTTGGCACCAGCGGATTACAACGTAGTTGTTTTAGGAGCTGCGGGGCTTTGCTCATTTGAGGAAACCGTTTCAGTAGAATCCTGTAACTTTACCTCAGTCGATATCGAAGCGACTGCAGTCTCATCTGTTGTTTCAACAAATGGATCTATTGTCATTACTCCAACTTCAGGAGTTGGTCCTTATCAATATAGTATTGACGGGGGTCAAACCTTTGTTTTAGATAATGTATTTAACAACCTAGCTGTAGGCGATTATAACGTCGTTGTAATAGACAGTGCAGAAATTTGTTCCTATGAAGCAGGTGTTCCTGTTGAAGTCGAAGGATTGGTAATTAACGAGATTAATTACAGATCAAGTCTTTCATTTAATCCAGGGGATTGGATTG
>JABAZA010000066.1 GCA_018608725.1 Flavobacteriaceae bacterium | reverse complement strand
TGCGTAGAGATGACAATCGCATCAATTCGTTTTGGGGTATTGTCATCGTCATATTCAATCGTCACCTGACTCTTGGAATCGGGTCTTATATAAGTAATGTCAGTACCTTCGCGGCGCATCGCTGCGAGTTCAATTAATATACGGTGCGACAGGTCTAATGCCAAAGGCATATAGTTTTCGGTTTCGTTTGTGGCATAGCCAAACATCATTCCTTGATCGCCAGCACCTTGCTCTTCATCGCCTCTGTCCACCCCACGATTGATATCTTCGGATTGCTCATGAATTGCTGAAAGTACCCCACAAGAATTCCCGTCAAACATATACTCTCCTTTGGTATAACCAATTTTATTGATGGTATCACGTGCAATTTTTTGCACATCTAGATAGGTTTTAGACTTAACTTCCCCTGCTAATATCACTTGACCGGTGGTTACCAAGGTTTCGCAAGCCACTTTTGAGTCTGGATCAAAAGCCAAAAAATGATCGATTAAAGCATCACTAATTTGGTCCGCGACTTTATCTGGATGACCTTCTGAAACACTTTCGGATGTAAATAAATAACTCATAAACAGTTTTTTATGAGAACAAAATGAGGATTGCAGGGCTGGTGGAGTAGTATGTACTGCTTTAGCTTTTTTTAATGAGGTTGCAATCAGATCAAATTTGTCCTCGGTATTATGCTGCAAACTTACTAAATATAGAACGAATAAAAAAGTTATATTCCATATCTCCATAATAGATTTTTAAATATTTAGGTTACTTTTACGGTCTATTATTTTAGAATGAATCGGATTTTAGGGTGTCTTTTTGGATGTATGGTCTTCTTTGGGTTTTCGCAAGAAAATCCTAGCAGCAGCTTTATCGATGTTAATTATTTCAAAGGATACATACCCCTTCATAACAAAGATATTCTTCATTTAATTCAAGGACATCCAGAAGGTACTATTATTGGTTGGAACCGTCGAACTACTGGAAAAAAAGAGTGGCAGCAGCGCTATAATTATCCAGATTATGGAGCCTCTTTTATGTATCAAGATTTAAAAAATGAGACTCTAGGGAATACGTTTGGGTTTTATGGACACTTTAATTTTTATTTTTTCAAACGCCGATTGATGTTCCGAGTTGGGTCAGGTGTTGTAGCAGCATCAAACCCGTATGATAAAAATTCAAACCCCAAAAACAACGCATTTGGTTCAAAACTATTAGCGAGTTCTTATCTAATGTTAAATTATAATAAACCGAGATTGTTAGGCCCTTTAGGGGTTCAAACAGGACTGGTATTTTTTCATGCCTCTAATGGGAATTTTAAAGCGCCCAATACCAGTGTGAATACCATTGCATTAAATTTTGGATTAAATTATGATTTAGATGGGAAGGAAGCTATTTACGAAGCACCCGCAGAATATACTCCTGTTTCCAAAAAAGTCAAATACAATTTTGTACTGCGTTCTGGATTCAATCAAACAGACGTGGTCGGCAGTGAACAGTTTCCTTTTTATACACTTTCAGCTTATGCGGACAAGCGCATTAATTTTTTTAGTGCTCTTCAATTGGGTGTGGAGGCATTTTTCTCAAAAGCTTTAGAAGAAGAAATACACTACCGAAGTGTTGCATTCCCTGAAATGCCATCAGACCCAGAAGCCGATTATAAACGTGTAGGAGGTTTTTTAGGCTATGAATTATTTATCAATAATTGGTCAGTGGTTGCTCAACTAGGATATTATTTGTATTACCCCTATGATTTTGAAGGACGCGTCTATAATAGACTTGGTTTGAAATATTATTTTAGTGAAAAATGGTTTGGGACAGTTTCTGTTAAATCGCATATTGCGACTGCAGAATCTGTTGAATTTGGAATAGGAATTCGATTATAACATGAAGAAATTAGTTTACATACTTGTATTGTTTTCAACCCTTTCTTGCGACCAAAAAGATGCCTGGGACTGCATTCAAACCTCAGGAACTCCAGCAACACTAGAATTGAGAGTTGATCCTTTTGAAAAAATACTCGTTAATAGAGATATCGAACTGGTCGTTAAACAAGGTCAGGATTATAAAGTTGAAATTCAAACCGGAGAAAACTTAATGGATTCAATTGAAGTCATCGTTCTAGGAAATGAACTTCAATTAACCAACCCTAATACTTGTAACTTTGTAAGAGCTTATGGGCAAACCAAAATAATCGTAACCACTCCAGTCCTTAAAGCAATTAGGAGTAGCACTCAATATTTAACGTCTTCTGAAGGCGTTTTAACTTTTGAAGATCTACAGCTTATTTCAGAGGATTTTAATTCGAATTACATAAGCTCAGGGGATTTTAAAATGACTGTCAATACACAAAGTCTTAGCGTGGTAGTCAATAACTTATCAGGATTCACAATTTCAGGCTCTACAGATGCACTTTTTATAGGTTTTTATGCTGGCTTGTGTGCCTTTAATGGTGCGGATCTTATTGCCCAAGACGTCACTATATTTCAAAGAAGTAGTCATGATATCATAGTGAATCCGCAACAATCTTTAGAGGGTGAAATCAGAAGCGTAGGGGATGTGATTAGTGTTCATACACCGCCCGTAGTTGAGGTTGAAGAATATTATTCAGGTCAATTACTGCTTTTAGATTGATTATAATCCACTTAGCAGCACATTTTAAACGCATTCTAAGAATCAATCTCCTAAAGTAATTCACCAAAAAAAGCCCTTTAAAATATAATTTATCGACTTCAGGCCTATTTTCATTGAATTATCTATAAATTTCCTACGTAAGTCACGAAAAAAAGAAATTAAGTTTTTTTTTGTACAAAATATATATACTTTAGCTCCTTATTATAATACTATGACATCCGTAAATTACATTTTTTATAGCTTTTATTATTTCTTTTTTAGAAAAGAAATCGAGGCACTGTGTATGTAATTTATCAATATAAATTTTAAATATAAGTCTCGATGTAAATATCGGGATTTTTTTTTATGACAAAAAAAGTAGCCATACAAGGAATAGAAGGATCGTTCCATCACATTGTTTCTCAAACCTATTTTGAGGAAGCAGTTGAGGTGCAACCTTACCTATCATTCAGCGAAGTTGTGGAGAGCTTAATATCCAAAACTTCGGATGTGGCAATTATGGCATTAGAAAACTCTATTGCAGGTTCGATTATTCCAAACTATGCACATATCAACGATCAGGATTTACATATTACTGGGGAGTGTTTTTTAGAAATTCAACATAACTTAATGGCGCTCAAAGGACAATCTATTCAAGATATTAAAGAAGTTTTTTCGCATCCGATGGCATTATTGCAGTGTAAAGAATTTTTTAAACAATATCCTCACATAAAATTAATCGAAGATACCGATACTGCAGAGGTAGCTAAACGTATTTATAAACACCAACTTCAAGGCATTGCTGCGATTGCGAGCGTAGAAGCTGCACAGCTATTTGAGTTGGAAATACTCGCAAATAGTATTCAAACAATTAAACACAATGAAACTCGATTTGTCGTTGTAGAACGAGCCCCATCTTCACAAAACGCGACAATAATAAATAAAGCCTCTGTCAAATTTTTATTGGATCACAAACGCGGGAGTTTAGCAGCAATGCTCAATGTGATGAGTGATTGTAATTTGAATTTAACCAAAATACAATCCTTACCAAAGATTGATACTCCTTGGAAATATGCCTTTTTTGTGGATATTACTTTTGAAACGTACTCCGATTACGAAAAAGGAAAAGCCATTATGAAACTCATGGCTGAAGAATTTAAAATCTTAGGGGAATATAAAAACGCAAAAAAATAATGGTTACCGCCAATCGATTACATACCGTTGAAGAATACTACTTCTCTAAAAAATTAAGAGAGGTCCATGCAATGAAAGCGACAGGTGCGCCTATCATCAATTTGGGTATTGGAAGCCCTGATTTGGCACCGCCAAAAAACGTCATTTCTGCCATTACCGATAGTTTGACGGATGCCTCAGCCCATAAATATCAAAGCTATCAAGGGCTGCCAGAACTTCGTTCTGCTATGGCAGACTTTTATAAAACCCATTATAACGTCAGTCTGAATTCTGACAACGAAGTCTTACCTCTAATTGGGAGTAAAGAAGGAATTATGCATATTTCAATGGCCTATCTTAACGAAGGCGATGCTGTTTTAATTCCAAATCCAGGCTATCCAACCTATACCTCCGTCACGAAATTAGTAGGGGCAGATCCTATTTTTTATGACTTAAAAGCAAGTTCCAACTGGCAACCAGATTTAGCAGCTTTAGAAGCTATAGACCTTTCTAAGGTTAAGCTAATGTGGGTCAATTATCCACACATGCCAACTGGGACTTTAGGAAATCAAACCGCATTAAAATCACTGGTTGCGTTTGCTAAAAAACATGCTATTTTACTTGTTAATGACAACCCTTACAGTTTTATTTTAAATGAGCAACCCTCTAGTATTTTTAATATTGAAGGTGCAAAAGAGGTTTGTTTAGAACTAAATTCTTTAAGTAAAACCTTTAACATGGCCGGATGGCGTGTAGGAATGTTAACGGGTTCGGCAGAACATTTACAAAACGTGATTAAAGTTAAAAGTAATATGGATTCGGGAATGTTTTATGGCATTCAAAAAGGAGCAATTGAAGCACTTAACAGTTCCAAAAACTGGTTCAATGATTTAAATAAAATCTATGCGGAACGTCGTGCGCTTGTATGGGAATTGGCCACCGCACTAAATTGTACGTTTGAAACAACGACTTCAGGAATGTTTGTATGGGCTAAATTACCATCAGCAGTAAAATCAGAAGCATACATCGATTCTATATTGCATCAGCATCACATATTTATTGCCCCAGGGACTATTTTTGGGAGCAATGGCGAAGGCTATATTCGGTTTTCATTATGTGCACCAAAAGAAAGTATTCAATCTGCCATAAATCGCGTGTTATGAAACAGGTAAGCATTATAGGGGTTGGATTAATTGGCGGGAGTTTTGCTTTGGATTTAAAACACTTTATTCCAGAAGTTCATATCACAGGAATTGATCAAAATGAAACGCATTTAACAGAAGCTATATCCCTAGGGATTGTGGATCAAATAGGGAGTATGAATTCCCTCAAGACCGCAGATTTAGTTGTGCTGGCAATTCCTGTTAATGCAGCACTAAAAATATTGCCTCAGGTTTTAAATTTAATTTCAGACCAAGCGGTAGTGATAGATATGGGCTCTACCAAAGAAGCGATTTGTAAAGCCGTTTCAACACATCCAAGACGGGCTCAATTTTTAGCAACACATCCTATTGCGGGAACTGAATTCTCTGGACCTTCCGCAGCAATCAATGGCTTGTTTAAAAATAAAACAAATATTATTTGTGAGGTCGAAAAAACCTTACCCAACTTAGGGGAGTCAGTTTTGTCAGTATTCAAAACCATGGGAATGCATTTGCGGTTTATGGCGGCAAAGGATCATGATAAACACATTGCGTATGTGTCTCACTTGTCACATATTAGCTCTTTTATGTTAGGTAAAACAGTGATTGAGAAAGAGAAAAATGAACGTAATATTTTTGATATGGCAGGCAGTGGATTTGAATCCACAGTACGATTGGCCAAAAGTTCGCCTGACATGTGGACCCCTATTTTTGAACAAAATAAAGACAATGTTATAGAAACGCTTACCGAGTATATTCAAAATTTAAACCAATTTAAAGCCTTTATGGAGAAAGACGATTTTGAAGCAGTACACAACGAAATGAAAAACACAAATTATATAAAACAAATATTAAAAGGAATTGCTTAATAATAACAAAAAATGGAAAACAAAAAAGAACTAGGAAATTGGTTAAATGAGTTAAATCTCGACCACCCTTTAGTAATCGCTGGCCCTTGTAGTGCCGAGACCGAAGAACAAGTATTAAGAATTGCGCATGAGCTAAAAGACACGGATGTAAGCTATTATCGTGCTGGAATTTGGAAACCTCGAACACGCCCCGGAAATTTTGAAGGCGTGGGAGCATTGGGTCTAAAATGGCTTCAAAAAGTAAAGGAGGAAACCGGTTTAAAAACAGCAACAGAAGTTGCCAACAGAGCCCACGTAGAATTGGCTTTAGAGCACGATATTGATTTATTATGGATCGGTGCCCGATCTACAGTAAGTCCATTTATTGTACAAGAAATTGCTGATGCTTTACAAGGAACTGATAAAGTAGTTTTGGTTAAAAATCCAGTAAACCCAGATTTAGCGTTATGGCTAGGAGCAATTGAGCGTTTGGCAACAGCTGACATCAAAAACTTAGGCGTTATCCATAGAGGATTTTCATCCTATGAAAAAACAAAATATAGAAATACACCAGAGTGGCAAATGGCGATTGAACTGCAAACAAAGTTTCCAGACCTTCCATTAATCAATGACCCTTCTCATATTACAGGAAAACGGGATATGATTTTTGATGTGTCTCAAACCGCATTGGACTTAAACTTTGATGGATTGATGATTGAAACACATTTTGACCCTGATAATGCCTGGAGTGATGCAGCACAACAAGTAACACCAACGTCTTTGATTCAAATTATGAAAGATTTAAAAATTAGAAAAGAATCGACTCCAGAAGTGGCGTATAACGATCAGCTTACAAATTTGCGTGCACAAATAGATGTGATGGACAACCAATTGCTTGAAACCTTAGGAAAGCGAATGAAAGTTGCTGAAAGCATTGGAACTCTTAAAAAACAAGAAAACGTTGCGGTGCTACAAAGCAAACGTTGGAATGAGATTTTAGGGAAGATGGTTCTCGAAGGTGAACAACACAACTTGAGTGAAGAGTTTATTCTCAAACTGTTTAAAGCAGTGCACCAAGAATCGATTAACCACCAAGAACAAATTCTGAATAGATAAAACAAAAAAAAGCCTCGCATTGCGAGGCTTTTTTTATAAGACTATTGTTCTGTTATTTGATAGAAAAATCAAATACAGACTGATTTGTACGCCCTTGAGGGACATTTCCTTGGTAAATAAAACAATATTCACCAGGCTCTAAACTTTCAGGAACTACCGTAAATTTGTTATTTCCGATAGTTTCAATCGTAAATGGAAGGGATGCTTTTGGATCGATTCCATTACTGCTTGTAAACATATTTGATTTTGAAGTAATCACTTCTCTTAAGTTTTTTGACTTTTTTACTCTCATTTTAACCAATACAAACTCATTCGGAGAGGATGCAACTCGAAACCACCAATTAAACAATCCGGGTTGTTTACCTTGGAAGTTTTGCATATTATCAGCCCCTGTATCGGGATCAAAAATAAATGTAAATTCTGGAGACCTTGAACTAATCACATTATTAGAAGTTCTTTTTGGCAACTGCGATTTTACCTTCGCGTTAATCAATCCAGAAACTAATTGTTGTGCAGCTGCATTTTGGTTTGTTCCCGAAAAAACAGAAGCCAAGATTGGTTTAAGCGTATCGTCATCTCCTAAATAATAAATCCCTGTTTTGGATTTTGTGCTAAACTGAGCTTTTTGCATAACCAAGGCAATCACCTCGGAAGATACGCCAGATTCTTTTAATTTTGACAATGCAGAAATGGAAGAGTCAAAATCAACATCTGAAGAGTTGATCTTACTCAAAATTATGGTTTCATCAAAACCTAATTCTTTCATTTGAATAATAGATTCATTTGTAACAACCTCTTGCGCCTTAGTAAATTGTAGTGTTACAGTAAGTAACAAAAAAAACAGTGTAATTTTTTTCATATCTTAAGTTAAATTGGATTTCAAAGATAGAACAAAATATATTAAAAAGAAATGTGTTTCTTTGTCTATATATTTAAACACACTAATG
>JABAZA010000040.1 GCA_018608725.1 Flavobacteriaceae bacterium | reverse complement strand
AACTACCAAACCGTTGCATTAATGCGGTTGCAAATATACACTGCATTTTTCATTTTACAACTATTTTTGACTTTATTTTTAACTAAAATCAAAATTAAATAAATTTCTGACGTTCGACCATATAGGTAGTCAAGATTTTGTTGAATCCCTCTTGTATATCAACGCCTACATAATTGATTTTATACTGTCCACACTTCAAACTTAAGTTCTTGAAATAGTCTGCGATAGCAGCCTCGTAATTTGTTTGTAATGATTCTGGATACAAATCTACAGCCCCACCAGTTTCGACATCCACAAAACGTTTAGGCGTATTCTCAAATTCAAAATTATATTCTGTGGCTTTATCATAGACATGAAATAACACCAATTCATGCTTATTATGCTTTAAATGACGTAATGCTTCAAAAAGAAGCTCTGATTCCTGATCGGACTGAAACATATCTGTAAACAAAAATATCAACGAACGACGGTGTAGCTTTTCAGCAATTTGATGCAAGACTTCATAGGTTTTGGTACCTACCCCCTTTTGAGGGCTGCTCACAGTGGTATTTAATTGATCCATTAGCATTTGATGGTGACGCTCACTTCCTTTTTCTGGAGCGTAGTAGTCAATTGCATCTGAATACACACTCAAACCCACGGCATCCCGTTGTTTTTTTAGGAGCTGCATCATGGCAGCTGCCGCTAGGACTGAAAATCCAACTTTATTTAACTGATTTAAGGAGGGTTGATTGCATTTTGGATAGTGCATAGAACTGCTATTATCGACAATCAAATGACAACGCAAGTTGGTTTCTTCGTCATAACGTTTGGTGTATAGCTTGTCTGTTTTGGCAAACAATTTCCAATCGATATGACGCGTACTCTCGCCATTGTTATAAATTTTATGCTCAGCAAATTCTGCTGAAAACCCATGAAAAGGACTTTTATGCATGCCAGAAATAAAGCCCTCTACAATGGATTTAGCTAATAAATCAAAGTTTAAAAACCCCGAGGCTTGTTGTAATTCCTTTTGAATATCCATAGGTCCTAAACTAAAAAAGGTTTGCCAATAAGACAAACCTTTTTAAATTTCTTTTTAAAAGATGTTTTATAACAATGCATCAATCGCTTCTGTATAAACGTTTTTTGGTGAAACGCCTACTTGACGTCCTACAACTTCTCCATTTTGAAACACCAATACGGTTGGAATGTTTCGAACGCCATATTTGGCTGCAAATTCTTGATTCGCATCGACATCAACTTTTCCTACTACTGCTTTGTCAGCGTATTCTGCACTAACTTCTTCAATGATTGGCCCTACCATTCTACAAGGACCACACCATGCTGCCCAAAAATCGACCAATACTGGTTTTGTACTTTTTAAGACTGTTTCTTCAAAATTTGCGTCTGTGATTTCTAATGCCATATTATTTATTTTTTAAATGCTGTTTATTAATTATTGAACTACAAAATTAATTAAAAATATCACCAAATCACAGCAAGGCACGATTTGTTTTACTTATGACTGAATTGTCGATTGTTATACATCCTTAATTCAATTTATAAAACACCTCTTGTGCTTTTAATTCCTCCAACAATTCTTGTGATATTTTAATTTTTTGTAAGCGACTGTTCATTTCTAATTTCAATTCTTCCTCATCGTCGTAGATGACAAATTTTAAATTGTGATTGCCCGAATGCATTTTTAAAAGATCTTTGATCCTTTGTATTTTTTCTTCAGAAATTTCTTTAATATTCAATTGAATAGACAGTTTTTTAGCATAGGCTTCCATGATGTCATGCAGCAGTTGAAAACTATTGAATTGCAATCGCGGATCGCCCTTAGCTCCAGTATCACGATTGGTCCATCCTTCTCTAATTAAAGCACGTACAAAGACAAAGTTATTGTGCATTAAAAAGTGCTTAAACTTTAAATATTCTTCGCCAAAAATCCGAAATTCATGGCTGTTCATATAATCTTCTATGACAAAGGTACCCCAACCTTTTCCTTGTTTACTCACACGGTGCTGGACATCGGTTACTACGCCTCCAAAAGAGATTTCTTTGTTTATAAAACTTGGCATATCGTGAAAGACAGAAATATCACCATTGCAGAAGTTTTGCATTTCTAATTTAAAATCATCCAACGGATGTCCAGAAATATAAATTCCTACGACTTCTTTTTCACGAGCTAATTTTTCCATTGTTCCCCATGTTTCACAAGGGGGAATTTCAGGTTCTTGGATCTGAACATCACTGGATTCTCCAAACAAACTGACTTGTGCCGAGTTTTTATTTTCTTGGTAACGGTTGGCATATTTAATGGTTTTTTCTAAAAAGGTAACCCCATCCCCATCATCTTGAAAATATTGTGCACGGTGGGTCTTTGGAAAACAATCAAAACCTCCTGCATTGGCAAGGTTTTCAAATGCTTTTTTGTTTGCCGCTCTAAGATCAATGCGTTTTGCCAAATCAAAAATGGACTTATAAGGCCCTTCATTTTTACGTTCTTCTACAATGGTTTTAACGGCACCATGCCCCACTCCTTTTATGGCTCCCATTCCAAAACGTACTGCATTGTCTTTATTGACGGAAAATTTGTAATAACTCTCATTAACATCCGGCCCTAAAACATTTAATTTCATGCGCTTACACTCCTCCATAAAGAAGGTAACTTGCTTGATGTCGTTCATGTTATTAGACAACACCGCTGCCATATATTCCGCAGGATAATGGGCTTTTAAATAGGCGGTTTGGTAGGCAATCCATGCATAACAAGTGGAGTGAGATTTATTAAAAGCATAACTGGCAAATTTTTCCCAATCGGTCCATATTTTCTCCAGCTTATCCGCGGCCATTCCTTTGGCAGCAGCTTGGTTTATAAACTTCGGTTTCATCTTATCGAGAACCGAAATTTGTTTTTTCCCCATGGCTTTACGCAAAACATCGGCTTCACCTTTGGTAAAGTCTGCCAATTTTTGTGACAATAGCATTACTTGCTCTTGATACACTGTAATCCCATAGGTTTCTTTCAAATATTCTTCCATTTCAGGAAGGTCATAACTGATTTCTTCATCGCCTTGTTTACGGCGAATAAAACTCGGAATATATTCAATTGGCCCTGGACGATACAAGGCATTCATGGCAATTAAATCGGCAAAAACAGTAGGCTTTAAATCCCGCATGTGTTTTTGCATCCCCGGCGATTCGTACTGAAATACGCCGACAGTCTCCCCTTTTTGAAATAACTCGTAAGTCAATTCATCATCCAAGGGAAAATTATCGGGATCCAATATAACATTGTGTTTGGCTTTGACAATTTTAACGGTGTCTTTGATAAGGGTTAAGGTTTTGAGACCTAAGAAATCCATTTTTAGCAGTCCTGCATCTTCTACTACGGAATTGTCAAACTGGGTGACATAAAGATCGGAATCTTTAGCCGTGGCAATGGGCACAAAATTAGTAATATCACCCGGTGTAATGATCACCCCACAAGCATGAATTCCTGTGTTTCTGAGCGATCCTTCTAGCACCTGTGCTTGATTAATTGTTTCTGCTTCCAAGTCATCGCCCTCTGATAAATTGAGCAACTGATTGATCAACTCCATATCTTCCGATCTGAACTTCGATTTCAACTCTTTTTCAGGGGTGTTAAAAATTTTGTTCAGCTTCGCCATATTGGGAATCAACTTGGCAATGCGATCCGCGTCCCCTAAAGGCAAGTCCAACACTCTGGCAGTATCTCTAATAGACGATTTGGCTGCCATGGTTCCATAGGTAATGATTTGAGCCACTTGATTTGCTCCGTATTTTTGGATGACATAATCCATCACACGTCCACGACCTTCATCATCAAAATCAATATCAATATCGGGCATACTCACACGATCGGGATTCAAAAACCGCTCAAAAAGTAAATCGTATTTAATGGGGTCAATATTTGTAATCCAAAGACAATAAGCAACTACGGATCCGGCTGCCGATCCACGACCGGGACCTACCGATACATCCATGGAACGTGCCACGCGAATAAAATCTTCTACAATCAAAAAATACCCTGGATATCCCGTATTTTCAATGGTTTTTAACTCAAAATCGATCCGTTCTTTGATGTCCTCTGTAAGAGTTCCATAACGTTTTTCGGCACCCAAATAAGTTAAATGTTTCAAATAGGCATTTTCTCCTAAATTACTGCCATTGGTTTCATCCAACGGGTTTACAAATTCTTGAGGAATTTCGAATTTTGGTAGCAACACATCACGTGCCAATTCAAAAGGTTCGATTTTATCAACTACTTCTTGAATGTTCACTATGGCTTCAGGAACGTCCTTAAAAAGGGATTTCATTTCCTCTGAGGATTTGAAATAATATTCTTGATTTGGCAGTCCGTATCGGAATCCGCGTCCACGACCTATTGGAGTGGCTTGTTTTTCACCATCTTTTACACACAATAAAATATCATGAGCATTGGCATCTTCCTGATTGATATAATAGGTGTTGTTTGTAGCAACTAATTTGACTGCATGTTTTTTGGCGAGATTGATTAATACAGGGTTGACTCGGTCTTCATCTTCTTGATTGTGACGCATCAGTTCCACGTACAAATCGGCTCCAAATTTATCTTTCCACCACAACAAGGCTTCTTCGGCTTGACGCTCGCCAACATTTAATATTTTGGAAGGCACTTCGCCATATAAATTCCCTGTGAGGACAATTAAATCTTCTTTGTACGCTTCTACAATGTCGCGGTCAATTCTAGGTAAATAATAAAACCCATCGGTGTAGGCCTTGGACGACATTTTTACTAGATTGTGATAGCCTTTTTTGGATTTTGCCAAAAAGACAACTTGATAGCCATTGTCTTTTTGGGATTTGTTGGTATGGTCTTCACAAACGAAGAATTCACAGCCTACAATTCCTTTAATTTCTTTAGCATCTGCAGCTTCATTGGCGGCTTCGGCATCTTTGTTTTTTTGACGAATGGCTCTGTTATAATTGCCAATTTCTTTGACAAAATGAAAGGCTCCCATCATATTTCCATGGTCGGTAATGGCAACGGCAGGCATCTGATGATCTGCTGCTGCTGCGACTAAGTTTTTGACACTGATGGTGGATTGTAAGACCGAAAACTGGGAGTGATTATGCAGATGCACCACTTCCGCATCAATGAGGATGTCAGGAATTTCAGTGGTAATTTGCTGGGGAGTAACGGCTTCTTGTTCTTGTTGGATTCGTGCCGCAATTGTGGCGGAGGCTTGTTTGAGGTTGACATGTTTTATACCAACGGGCTGTATTTCTTCTGGGTTTTCAGACTGAAAGCGTTCGTAAAAATCGTTGGAGGCTTGCAGTTGGTCGATGGTAAATTCTTTCCGTCGAATCAGTTCTAAAAAACAACGGGTGGTTGCTTCAACATCGGCTGTGGCATTGTGGGCTTCTCCAAAAGGTTTATGAAATAAAAACTGATGCAATTCCGTCAGCGTTGGCAGTTTAAATTTACCGCCTCTACCCCCAGGGATTTGACATAGAGCTGCTGTTTTTTCGGTACAGGTATCTAAAACGGGGCGCTCATTTAAAGGGGTTGCAACTTGAAGACGGTGAAACTCACAGCCCATAATATTCAAATCAAAGCCGAGGTTTTGTCCCACTACAAAGGTGGTTTTTGACAGGGCAGTATTGAATAATTCTAGGACTTCAGAAAGTGGCAATCCTTGTTCGGTTGCTAATTCTGTGGAGATGCCATGAATTTTTTCGGCATCGTAAGGGATGTTAAAGCCATCGGGGCGTATTAAATAATCTTGATGCTCAATACAGTTTCCGAGCTCGTCATGCAGTTGCCATGCAATCTGAATACAGCGGGGCCAGTTGTCAACATCGGTAATGGGTGCATTCCAACGCTTAGGCAGGCCGGTAGTTTCGGTATCAAAAATTAAATACATAGGTGTGTTATAAGCTATAAAACAGAATCCTAAATATAAAACTATTTAAGGGTTTGAGTTGCTTTAGTTACTAATAATTATAAACAAATTCAGGCAGTGAAATTGTGAATATCAAAAACGAAGTTAATTGCATTATAATACAATTTTGTTTAATGTTTTTAAATTTAAAGTAAACACTATCAAGTATTTACAAAAATAAAGAGGTCATTTATTTTTATTATTAAAAAATCTTTTTAAGTTTGGCTTTTGATTAAGACCCCAAGTCTAAATCTTCAAAAGAGTTTAACCGAAGTTTTAGATTCTGTTTTTATTGAATGCCGTATTGGAAGGGTTCCGATATACGACTCGTTGAGGTCTTATTAGGACATAGCTCTATAAATACACATATGGAAAATGTGCCTAATTTACGATAGAGAATGTTGTTCTACGAGATCAATTATTATGAATTAAGTAGTTAATAATCAATATTTTAAAACAACAACCTAAACAATCAAACATATTGGATATATCGGAACCAGTTCCGATATACAGTAGTTAGCAACAATTTAAACAAAAAACAATAATATGGCATTACCATCATCTTACACGAGTTCTTATTCAACTCTACCAGAATTTTTCGGAAAGATTAGAGATGCTCAAGCACCTGATAGATTTACAAATCAAATTCTAAAAGATTTAGGTTATAAATCAAACAATCACAGACCTTTTATACCATTAATGAAAGCTTTGGGATTTTTATCTGCAGATGGTAGTCCAACTCAAAGATATCAGGAATATAGAAATCACGCCTTGTCTGAAAGAATAATGGGAGAAGCTATAAAAGAAGCATATTCTGACCTTTTTCTAATAAAATCAAAACCAACAACAAAAGACAACGACCTGATTACAGGAAAGTTTAAAAGCTATCATAATGTAAGTGATACTGTTGCAAATTTAATGTCAAAAACATTTTTTTCATTGTTGAAAATTGCCGATTTAGATTATAATCAAAAACAACTATCAACTGAAAAAATAAAGGATAAAATAGAACCTGTAAAACAAGGAGCATCTGAAGTTAAAGAAAAAGTAATAAAGGAAACTAATGGATTAGGACTTCATTATAACATCCAAATACATTTACCTGCTACAAAGGACATAGAAGTTTATAACGCAATATTCAAATCTTTAAAAGAACATTTAATTGAGTAATCAAAAAGACATAAGAGATTTCCTTTTTAGAGGTTTAATGTTTGAATCAGAAGCCTCTAAATTTCAAGGTGCAGGAATTCAAATTGGTGCAGATTCAGGCTACGCTGAAAAACAACTATTAGCTGAAGCTTTAGCACCATTTGGAATTGCAAGAAGAAATAATGCTTTAGAAATGGCAAGACTATATGCTGTGATAAATTGTTTTGAGAATGAAATAAGAGATTTTATTCGAGAAACACTAACTGAAAATGAAGGAATTGATTGGTGGAACAATCTACAACGAAAAACAAAAGAACACGCTGAAAACAGACAGCGAACAGCACTTACTGACTCTTGGCTTGAAGGAGAGAAAACTGATTTACTTGGATTTGTAGATTTTGGAATGTTAGCATCAATTATGATAGAAAAATGGACTTGTTTTAGCAATCTAGTTCCATCCCAACATTGGTTAAAACAAAGAATGGAGGAATTAGAAAAAGCAAGAAATTTTATAGCACATAATAGAATGCTTTTACCGAGTGAATTTCAAAGAATTTATATGTATGTTGCTGATTGGAATAGAGTTATCGGATTATAAAAACTGTTGCCAACAATGGCTATAAGTAATTGCTTGCCTGCCTGTCGGCAGACAGGTTCACATCTACTTCTGAAAATCCTCCCACTCCAAGGCGTGGCAGGTCGGATTTTGCTTCGCCAGTTCGCACTGCGTGCTCGTGTCAGTTTGGTGTGTAGCTGCCTGCGGTAGGCAGGCTTGCAAAGTTAACCGCTAAACCGCGCAACTACTCATAGCCGAAGCCGTTGGCAGCCATTTGAGCGAAACAAATAGCATTCAAACCCTTAGTTTGCTTATACGTAAAACTTAAAGCGCTCCTTCTGTCACAGGCAATTTATAAATAATCCCTTCT
>JABAZA010000099.1 GCA_018608725.1 Flavobacteriaceae bacterium | reverse complement strand
TTTTCTGCTAAAATACGTCCCACTGCAATGTCCAATTTGTTGTTATTAGACATGCTGCCCTCATTAGAATCCATCATCCCAAAATAGTCGTCAGAAATAAAAGAAGTTGTCAAACTAAAACTTTCTGTGGAATACCATGACGGAACAATGTTGGTGTTGTTAGAAGTTCGGTTTTTATAGTCAAAAGAAGCGTCTCCAAATAAACACAAATATTTAAGTTTTTTACTTGGTGTGCTGGCATTGTCATATACATACTTCACAAAGTTTCGAATGCCTCCAATATCTTGCATTCCGGAGCTAAATTCTTGATAAATCGATTCTAAAGTATATACCTTGACATTTAAATTGTTTTGAGTGCGATTAATTTGTGCCAGACGTTCTGCTTGTGCTTTTAAGAAATTGGGTGTTATAATTAGATAATCAATGTCTTTAAATTGACCTTGTGAATCCAAAAACACGGTGCCTTTAATGTCTTGGTTTGGGATGTTGGTAGTGCTGGTTTTTCTTGGGACAAAAAAATCAGGCCCTACTGCTTGATAGGTTTTTAAGGTTCCTAAGGTCGTTTTAAAACTAAATTCTGATTCGGCATCTGTATTGGTGTAGAATTGAATTTGATAGGGGTTGCTAATATCCCAAACTTGAGAGATCGTAGCGGCATTTGAAATTTCAAACTGACCAATTCCAAATTGGGTTGAGGTATCATTATGTTTGAACTCAAATTGAGTTCCAAGACTTGTTAGAGCACACTCTGCTTCTATGGATATATAGTCCAAATACGCACTCGCAGACGGATTACCATTATTGTTGTAAGATAACTCTATATTGATGGTCTCTGAGGTACTAGAAACGAGATTATTAAAAAATCCTTCTCTTCCTAAAATGTCACTGTTAATTGCGGAATATGTAAAATTACTAATAGTAGTCCCATTCACGTTGAGTTGCATTGAAGAGCTAGATTCGGATGCGGCGGCGGTATAAACCCTTAACGCTATCGGGCTGCTTGTGATTAAATTTGGAAAGTCAAAACTAAAGGCTCTCACATTTTCCACATAAAAACGATGTCCAAACCAACGCCTTCCCATTTTGGCAATATTATAAGTGTCGGACTCTACGAATTTATAGTTGTGAAAGGAGTTGTATATCACGTTTGCACTGCCGGTGGGTTCTGTTGCTGTGGACATTCTGGCACCATTTCCTAGGCTGATATTTACATAATAATAACTTATATCACTGTAAGGATTGATGTGTGAATTGTTTTCGGAGTTGTATTTCTTTGGACCAATGGCATACATTAAAATGTAGTCGTTGTCATTAAAAACGCCATCTTCTTCGCCGATTACTTGGATGGTATTTTCAATCAGGTCATTAGAAACAGTTTCTGAATTTAGTAAAGGAAGCGATCTTCCTCCATGTCCATAAATCTTTATGTTTTTAGGGTTTATAGTATTCGTGTTAATTCCTAAGCTATTTAAAAAGTTTTTGTTTAGTTTGTGGACACCTGTAGTATCTACGGCAAATCGATACCAGTCTCCAGATTTTAAATTAGAACTTGTGATAGAAGTTGTTCTAGATGCCCTTCTGCTTTGTGTGTTGGTTTGATATGAGATCGAAAACCTAATAATTTTTTTAAGAATTCCATTTTCAAAAAAAATAGGAGAAATTTCAAGCTGTCCTTTAGAGCTATTTCTATAAACAGCATTTGTAACCCTTAAGGAGGGTTTGTTAGGAATGGTAGCTAATGGCAGTTGTTTTAAATCTGTTTTTGAAATTTCAACGCTTTCAATGGATTTTAGTTCCGCTGAACGTTCGTCTAAGCGTCCACTTATATTCCATTGGGCTGAAAAAGTAAGCCCATTTTTATGAGAAAAATTGAAGTTTTTTGAGTCAAATGAAGGAAGTTCAATAGCACTGTTATTTGTACTTAAAGTGATGGATTCACCCCAGTTTATATCAAAACTTTGAGTTTGAGTCGTTCCAAAATAAAAACAACACAGGGCTACAAAAGGGATTAGTCTTTTCATAGTAAGGAAACGCAATGTTTTGATCATTAGTATTGATAAATATAAGCTAATTTCAAAATTACAATAATAAATCATAAAATTTAGCGTTTTTAATCAAAGTAATTCAAATAAATAAATCAAAAAAATAGAATAAAATCCCTTTAGTTTTTTATTGCATAATAATCTATAATTACTATATTGCGGGACTAAATTCAATTGTGTTTTACCAATTAAAGTTGAATATGAAAAACAACATAGCAGTACGATTACTAATTTTAGTAGCGTTGTCCACATCAATAGTAGGATGTAGCAAGTCATCAAAGTCTGGAAACTCGTCAAGAGCTACAGGTTGGCAAATCAATGCCAAGGAAGGTGGTTTTCAGTACAATACAAATTTCAAAGAACAAGAAACAGCCCCTGGCTTAGTCTTTGTTGAAGGGGGAACCTTTACCATGGGTAAAGTACAAGATGATGTTATGCACGACTGGAACAATTCTCCAAACCAACAGCACGTTCAGTCCTTTTATATGGACGAAACGGAAGTTACTAATATCATGTATTTAGAATATTTAGATTGGATTAAGCGTGTGTATCCACCGAGTAATCCTGATTTTAGAGCTATTTATAACGGTGCAGTTCCAGATACACTTGTATGGAGAAACCGTTTGGGCTTGAGCGAAATGATGGTCGAAAATTATCTTCGTCATCCTGCTTTTAAAGACTACCCAGTAGTGGGTGTTAGTTGGATACAGGCTGTTGAATTTGCAAATTGGAGATCGGATCGAGTTGCAGAAATGGGCTTGCAAGATGAAGGGTATCTGAAAAAAGATTCTAATATTATCGATACCTCAGCAGAAAGTAATTTTAACATAGACACCTACTTAAACGCTCCTACAAGTACATTCGGAGGAAATGAAGAGGTTCTTAAAGGCGGGAAACGAAAAGTTAAAACCGATGTAGATGGCAATGAAATTAATGTCTATGCTACTCGCGAAACAGGTGCCATTCCCCTAAAATACCGTCTTCCAACAGAAGCGGAGTGGGAATATGCAGCATTGGGACTTTCGGAGCTTAGAAGTTACAACGTTTACAGAGGTCGAAAAAAATACCCATGGGATGGACAATACTCCAGATCTGGATCACGCAAAACAAAAGGCGATCAATTAGCAAACTTCAAACAAGGTAAAGGAGATTATGGCGGAATTGCAGGATGGTCTGATGATGGTGCCGATATTACAAACGAAGTGATGTCATACGAGCCAAATAACTTTGGAATCTATGACATGGCTGGTAATGTTGCGGAATGGGTTGCAGATGTTTACAGACCCATTGTAGATGATGAGTTTAATGACTTCGGATATTACAGAGGTAATGTGTACACCAAAAACGCTATTGGAGATGATGGCAGTATTTCAGTAATCGGAGTTGATGATGTTCAGTATGCTACACTTTCAAATGGAAAAAGAATTGCTACAGGGCTTCCAGGGCAAATCGTTCAAGTTCCTGTAGATGAAGATGAAACTTATTTGCGTACCAATTTTGACCAAAGTAACAATATTAATTATCGTGACGGTGATATAGAGTCTTCTCGTTTCTTTGATGATTTTGAAGAAGACGAATCCGATACAGATGCCATTACACGTAAAATGTATAACTCTCCAAACCACAGTGTATCCGTTAATGATTCAGGAATGAATAGGCAATATGATAAGTCGGATGTTAGAACATCGCTTGTCAATGACCAAGTACGTGTTTACAAAGGTGGATCTTGGAAAGATAGAGAATATTGGCTCGATCCAGCACAAAGACGCTATTATCCAGAAGATATGGCAACAGACTATATTGGTTTTAGATGTGCAATGTCTAGAGTAGGATCTAAATCGCTTTCAAAAAAGAAACGAAAAAATTAATTTTTTTTACTTTACATAATATTAAGTCCTATCAATTTTAATTGCTAGGACTTTTTTTTTATTTTTAGGATATGGAATTAAACCAAATTCATCACTTATTTTTAGAGAGCTCTGGCGTTTCTACCGATACACGAAATATTAAGCAGGACTCCCTTTTTTTTGCCTTAAAAGGAGCAAATTTTAACGGAAATTCTTTTGCACACCAAGCCCTAGAAAATGGTGCTTGTTATGCTGTAATTGATGAAGTCGTGAATCCCACAGATGACCGTTTTATTTTGGTTGATAACGTCCTAGAAACCCTACAAGCCCTGGCGCACTTTCACAGAGAACAACTCGGATTGCCCATTATTGCATTGACAGGAAGCAACGGAAAAACAACCACAAAGGAGTTGATTCATGCCGTATTGAAACCACACTTCAAAACGGTGGCCACGGTTGGTAATTTAAACAACCATATTGGTGTGCCTTTAACCCTTTTAAGTATGACAGCCGATACCGAAATTGGCATTGTAGAAATGGGAGCAAACCATGCAAAAGAAATTGCATTTTTATGCAAAATTGCAAAGCCAAATATGGGCTATATCACCAATTTTGGAAAAGCGCATTTAGAAGGCTTTGGTTCTGAAGAAGGAGTTGTGAAAGCCAAAAGTGAATTGTATGATTTCTTAAAAACCCATTCGAGCTTAATTATTTTAAATTCTGACGATGCCAAACAAGTTGCACAAGTAGGAACTTATAATAATACCTGCACTTTTTCGGAAACTTTAGAAACGGATGTAAATGTGAAACTTACAGCCTCTCAACCATTCTTGAGTGTTACACTTAAAGAAATAAGCATTAAAACACAGCTTGTTGGAGTTTATAATTTCCATAATATTGCAGCCGCTCTGACCATTGGAACCTATTTTAAACTCACCCCTTTGCAGCTCAAAAAAGGAATTGAAGCCTATATTCCAACAAATAACCGATCGCAAATCATTCAGCAAAACTCCAATGAAATCCTATTAGATGCCTACAACGCCAATCCGAGCAGTATGGAAGTTGCGTTGGAAAATTTTAAAGGACTCGAAAACCCAAATAAGCTTGCCATTTTAGGCGATATGTTTGAGTTGGGAATGACCAGTGCTAAAGAGCATTTAGCACTGGTCAATCACGCAGTTTCAATGCAGGACTGTAGGTTTTATTTTGTAGGATCTCATTTTTATGAACAAAACAAAGCCCATCCAAATCTGCTGTTCTTTAAGACTTTTGAAGAGCTTCAAGTACATCTAGAAAAAACAACGGTTTCAAACACCACTATTTTAATAAAAGGATCGCGGGGAATGGCTTTGGAGCGAGTGTTGGAATTTATATAACTTCGTTATTTTTCAAAAATAAAAATATTGAATTTTATTGTGGGTCATACTGGATTCGAACCAGTGACTTCTACCCTGTCAAGGTAACACTCTGAACCAACTGAGTTAATGACCCTTATTATAATCAAGGGTAAAAATACTAATATCTTTTAATTATGTATCTTTAATTTTTAATTTCTAAGATATTTTATTAAAAACCAATATTTAGTCAATTGATACTTATAGCCAATCAACCATTCCCCAACTATATTATTAAATTTATGTCCGATGAATGGATCGTCAATAATTGTGCTGTTTTAGTCGTTGTTATTTTCATCTTAGGATTGGGTCGTTTTTTGTCGTACCAACAGAACGTAAAAGTCACCTACCTTATGGGGGGAATTTTGTTTTTTAGTTCTGTGGTAGCCCCTCTCCGTACGGCTTTAAACGGAGATTGGAATATGGTGACAGATTTGCCATTTCACCTTTGTGGGATCTCAGGTTTGATTTGCTCTTTCCTTCCTTTTCTAAAACGCAAACAAGCCCTGTTTGACTTTGTGTTTTACACAGGTGTCATTGGAGGCATCATGTCGGTCTTAACTCCTCAAATGAATGGATTTGATGGCAGTGATTTTGTATATTTAGAATATTATGTAAGACATGTACTGATTTTTTTATTGCCCTTATACATGCTTCAAAATTTAAATATCAAACCGTCTAAATATTCAGTACTTACATCCTTTATTATTTTGAATGTATTGATGGTCATTATCATGCCTTTAAATTTTTATTTAGGTTCCAATTATATGTATTTGGCAGAACCCCCACAAGCGGAAAACCCTTTAGTTATTGGCGTATGGCCGTATTATTTGTTGTGGTTTGAGGTATTCATCATTATATTGATGTCGGGGTTTTACATGCTTTCCAAATTAAATTTTAATACAAAAAAAACGAACTAAATATTTTTATAGACAGGACTTTAGTACCTTCGTATTAATCTTATAGATTCAAAACGTACAGCAATGAAACCAACAAAGACCGTTATAATTACAGGAACCAGCCGAGGAATTGGTTTTGAACTCGTGCATCTTTTTGCAAATGCAGGATACGATGTTTTGGCACTCTCCAGAAATGCAAACCCCGTTTCAAACTTAAATTTTGATAACATCACAGCCTTATCTTTTGATTTGAGTAAATCAGAAGACTACGATCGTGTAGAAGCCTTTGTGAAAAAAGAGTGGACACAAGTCGATATTCTGATAAATAATGCGGGAACACTTTTAAATAAACCGTTTGCAGACACTACATTTGAGGATTTTCAGCAGGTTTATAGCACCAATGTCTTTGGAGTAGCAGAACTTACCCGTCGTATGATTCCATTCATGCCAAAAAAAGGGCACGTCGTAACCATCAGTTCGATGGGAGGCGTACAAGGCTCTGTGAAATTTCCAGGACTTTCAGCCTATAGTTCCAGTAAAGGTGCTGTGATTACACTCACCGAACTTTTAGCGGAAGAGTATAAAGAAACAGGTCCTTCTTTTAATGTGTTGGCTTTGGGCGCTGTGCAAACCGAAATGCTTGAAGAAGCATTTCCAGGCTATGAGGCACCAACAACCGCTACTGAAATGGCCAATTATATTTTTGAATTCGCAAAAAATAGTCAGCAGTTTTACAACGGTAAATTATTACAAATATCGAGCTCTACCCCTTAATCTGATTTTTAGTAATATTTAAAAATAAATCCAAGGGTTTAACAGCTCATTAACGGTTATAAAATAAAATATTTATTTACTTTTGTAAATCGATAAAAATCACATTTTATGTTCAATAATTTAAGTGAAAAATTAGATAAAGCGCTCCACGTTCTTAAAGGGCATGGCAGTATTTCAGAAATCAATGTTGCCGAAACACTCAAAGAAGTGCGTCGTGCATTGTTGGATGCCGATGTGAATTATAAAATTGCTAAAGAGTTTACCAATCGGGTCAAGGAAAAAGCATTAGGTCAAAACGTTTTGACCACACTTCAGCCAGGCCAACTCATGGTCAAAATTGTAAAAGATGAATTAACCACCCTCATGGGAGGTGATGTTGAAGGGATTAATTTATCGGCCACTCCAAGTGTCATTTTAATGTCCGGTTTACAAGGGTCTGGTAAAACTACTTTTTCTGGAAAACTTGCCAATTATTTAAAGTCAAAAAAATCCAAAAAACCAATGTTAGTCGCTTGTGATGTGTACCGTCCAGCCGCTATCGATCAGTTGCATATTGTAGGGGAACAAGTTGGAGTTGAGGTGTATAGTGATCAAGGAAACAACGATCCTGTTGCCATTGCCAAAGCTGGTATTGCTGAAGCCAAATCCAAAGGCTGTAACGTGGTAATTATTGATACTGCGGGTCGTTTGGCGGTCGATGAAGCCATGATGAGCGAAATTGCAAACATTCATAAAGCAATTCAACCGCAAGAAACCTTATTTGTAGTAGATGCAATGACAGGGCAAGATGCCGTCAATACAGCTAAAGCCTTTAATGATATTCTAAATTTTGATGGTGTTATTTTAACAAAATTAGATGGTGATACCAGAGGAGGAGCTGCGATTTCGATAAAATCAGTGGTCAATAAACCAATTAAATTTATTGGTACAGGTGAAAAAATGGAAGCCATTGATGTTTTCTATCCTGCCCGTATGGCCGAACGAATTTTGGGCATGGGGGACGTGGTATCCTTAGTAGAACGCGCACAAGAGCAATTTGATGAACAAGAAGCTCGAAAAATTCAAAAGAAAATTGCCAAAAACCAATTTGGGT
>JABAZA010000074.1 GCA_018608725.1 Flavobacteriaceae bacterium | reverse complement strand
GAAAAGAACAGAAATGTCTGTCAATTGTCTGTCAGTTTTTAGTAAATTTGCCTCGTTCTTTGAGATGTTTAAAAATTAAGTAAGAAATGGCTTTTAGTAGCTTTTCGAGACTGGTTAGAGAGTGAGAGCCACAAAAAAAGCCCTTACATTGCTGTAAAGGCTTTATAACTGGCTCCTCCTCTTAGGCTCGAACTAAGGACCCTCTGATTAACAGTCAGATGCTCTAACCAACTGAGCTAAGGAGGAGTGTTTTTTTGCTATTGCGAGCGCAAATATATAGTATTTTTTATTTTCTACAAATAGAAATTTAATATTATTTAATCAAAAACCGCTTTAAAAATATCATTCCCATTCGCAAACAATACGAGTGCAATCAAAATAAAGAATCCGGCGGTTTGGGCATACTCCATAAACTTGTCACTTGGCTTACGTCCCGACACCATTTCATAGAGTAAAAACATCACGTGACCACCATCCAAAGCAGGGATGGGCAGTAAATTGAGCACCCCTAACATAATCGATAAAAAAGCGGTGATTCCCCAAAACGATTGCCAGCTCCAAGTGTCCGGAAAAATATCAAATATGGCTTTAAATCCACCAACACCCTTATAAGCACCAGTACTTGGTGAGAAAATAAGCTTCAATTGCGTCCAATACGAAGATATTTGTGAGGTAAAACGGTCCAAACCAACACCAATACTTTCGCCAAACGTATAGGAGTTTTCAACGACTTTAAAGTACCCTAGTGCTTCAATAGTAGAATAATTAGCTCCTTTAATTAATCCTAAGTTTCCATTGGCATCAATTTGAAGGGTTTTAGTAAGTGTTTCTCCAGCTCTTAAAATAGTGGCACTTACAGTTTGTCCTTTATAGTCTGAAGCCAAAGCCTCAAATTCATCAAAATACTTAAAAGATTTGCCGTCTATACTGGTCAACAAATCGCCTTGTTGTAAATCTTGACCCGCATTTAGAGAGCCTTCTGCTATAATACTAACAATAAAGGGACGTCTTAATTCAAAAAAGGATCGGCTTTTACTACCGCTTAATCGCCCTAGAAAGTCTTCTGGGAAGGTGACGCTCATGGATTCACCATCGCGTTCAAAACTAACCAATTGCGCCGATAACAGGTTCTTTCTTAAATCCGAATAATTTACAATCTCTTGACCATTGATCGCTGTAATATTATCGCCTGTCTGTAATCCCAATTCAATGAGTAAGGGATTTGTAATTAAATAACCATCTTTAATGCTTTTCGCATCAATATCCGAATCGCCATACGAAAACGCCATGAAAATATAAATCACTGCCGCCAATATAAAATTCACAGTCACACCACCCAGCATAATGATGAGTCGTTGCCAAGATGGCTTTGAACGAAACTCCCAAGGCTGTGGTTCTTGCGCCATCTGCTCTGTGTCCATGCTCTCGTCAATCATCCCTGAAATCTTTACATAGCCCCCCAAAGGCAACCAGCCGATTCCATAAACAGTCTCACCAATTTTCTTTTTGAATAACGAATATTTGACATCAAAAAAAAGGTAAAACTTCTCGACGCGCGTTTTAAATAATTTAGCCGGAATAAAGTGGCCTAATTCATGCAGCACAATCAATAGTGAAAGACTCAATAAAAACTGTGATATTTTGATAACAAATTCCATGTTGTATGTGTAGGATTAAGTGAACAAATGTAAAGTTTTCAATTTAGAAACAAAAACTTTATTAGGATGCTTCATTTTTAGGAAGATATATTCAAAATTCTCTGTTCTGTATTGTATTTTTGCAAGTATAATGACACCACTATGAATGCCTTTTTAAAAAAATACAAACTCTTCATAACCACCCTCTTTGTGCTGTCATGCATTATTATCACGTTGTTTTACAACATTCTAAAACCAGTCAAAGTATTGCCCATCTATCAACCTGCACAAGTGAATTATGAGTTAGTAGATAGCACCATTCAGCACCAAAAAAAATACCATCGCATTGCCGATTTTAGCTTGATCAATCAAAATGGAGACACAATTACACAAGAATTTTACAAAAATAAAATCTATGTCGCAGACTTTTTCTTTACAACCTGTCAGACCATATGCCCTATCATGACTGATCACATGTACGAAATTCAAAAACAAACCATTACCGATCCTGAAATTCTATTACTCTCACATTCGGTAACTCCAAAAATTGATTCCGTTGCCCAACTCAAACGCTACGCCAAAAAAAAATTGGTCAATAGCTCCAAATGGAATTTAGTGACTGGCGATAAAAAACAAATTTATGAGCTGGCACGTAAATCCTATCTGGCAGTAAAAGACGCTGGCGACGGTGGTCCTTATGATATGATTCATACCGAAAACTTTATGTTAATTGACAAAAAGCGACAAATTAGAGGTTTTTATGATGGAACCAATTTCGAAGAAATTGAGCGTCTTCTTAAAGACATAAAAATTTTAAAAGCATCGTATAAAAACTAATCTTTTTAGTACTTTTGCTTCTTTAAAATGAATCTAAATAAGCATGCACTTGACCATAGCAGACCTTAAAAAAGGAGAAAAAGGTACCATTACCGACAGCTCATCCGAAGACATTCCATTAAAGCTATTAGAAATGGGATGCCTTCCAGGAAATACAGTGCATTTACTTCAATTGGCACCCTTTGCAGATCCGATGTATCTCAATGTTAACGACAGTTTTTTGGCCATTAGAAAAGAAACTGCCGCTCTGATTATAATCAAAAAAATAGATGAGTAAACAGATAAACGTTGCGCTAATTGGAAATCCAAACACTGGAAAAACATCGGTGTTTAATGCCTTGACAGGTCTCAATCAAAAGGTTGGAAATTACCCTGGAATTACGGTCGATAAAAAGCAAGGCATCTGTAAATTATCACGCGGAGTTAAAGCTCATATTTTAGACCTACCAGGCACCTACAGCCTAAACGCCTCCTCTTTGGATGAGAATGTGGTCATTGAACTACTACTCAATAAAAATGATAAAGACTACCCCGACGTTGCAATTATTGTAAGTGATGTCGAAAACCTAAAGCGAAACTTACTGCTCTTTACTCAAATTAAAGACCTTAAAATCCCCACTATTTTGGTGATTAACATGAGTGATTTAATGAACCGTAAAGGCATTTCCTTAGACATAGAATTATTAGAAGCAAAACTTCATACCAAAATAGCCCTTGTAAGTACCCGAAAAAATAATGGCATTCAAGAGTTAAAACAACTCATCGAAAATTATAAAACGATTTCTAAAGAAACCTGTTTAGATACAAGCTCAATTGACACGGCTTATTTTGAAAGTTTACAAAAAGCGTTTCCAAATCAAGATGTTTATAAATTATGGTTGGTCATTACTCAAGATGCAAATTTTGGAAAAATCACACGTCAGGAATTAGATATTTCAAAATTTAAAACAAAATCAAATCAAGAATTAAAGCGATTGCAGCAAAAAGAAGCCATCAAACGCTATCAATTTATCAATTCAATTTTAAAAGAAGGACAAACCATAGATCGCTCTAAAGCTACTGGATTAAGAAGTAAATTGGACCGTTTACTAATTCATAAAGTTTGGGGATACGTGATCTTTTTCTGGATTTTATTGACCATTTTCCAGGCAATATACGATTGGGCAACAGTTCCTATGGACCTCATCGACACTACTTTTGCGAGCTTAGCTGAATGGGTAAAAAACACCTTTCCTAATGGTGGAATGGTCACCGATTTGGTGGCGGAAGGGATTGTATCGGGGATTGGTGGCATCGTCATATTTATTCCTCAAATTGCCTTTTTGTTTTTATTCATTTCGATATTAGAAGAAAGTGGCTATATGAGTCGTGTGGTCTTTTTGATGGATCGCATCATGCGGCGATTTGGGTTGAGTGGAAAAAGTTTAGTCCCGCTAATTTCTGGGACAGCTTGTGCCATTCCTGCAGTCATGGCCACCCGAAATATCGAAAACTGGAAAGAACGTCTCATCACTATATTAGTCGTCCCGTTTACAACTTGTTCAGCACGTTTGCCTGTGTACCTCATCATCATCGCATTGGTAATTCCAGAAGGTTCTATTATTGGATTGAGTTACCAAGCACTAACCCTGATGGCATTGTACCTGCTCGGGTTTGGAATGGCTATATTTTCAGCTTACATCCTTGATAGAGTTTTAAAAACAAGACATAAAACATTTTTTGTGGTAGAAATGCCGAACTATAAACTACCCCTACTGAAAAATGTTATTATTACGGTAATTGAAAAAACAAAAACATTTGTGTTTGAAGCTGGGAAAATCATTTTAGCAATTTCAATTATTCTTTGGGTCTTAGCATCTTATGGCCCTGGAGATAAATTTAACAATGCGGAAGCCTATATAGAACCCACCACACAAACCTCCTATGAACGAAACGATCAAATCGCAGCTTTTAAGTTAGAACACTCTTATATTGGAATTATTGGAAAAACAATTGAACCACTAATTAAACCTTTGGGGTATGATTGGAAGGTTGGTATTGGATTGGTTGCGTCTTTTGCCGCTCGAGAAGTCTTTGTGGGAACATTAGCAACAATTTATAGTGTAGGCAGTGCAAATGAAGGCGAAAATATTGACACTATTAAAAACAAAATGCAAAATGAAACCTATGCAGATGGCACAAAAGTATTCACACTAGCTTCGGGAATTTCGTTGCTGTTATTTTATGCGTTTGCCATGCAATGTATGAGTACATTAGCAATTGTAAAACGCGAAACTAAAAGCTGGAAGTGGCCGATTCTTCAGCTCATTGGAATGACGGCCATCGCTTATATTTGTGCGTTGATTGCATTTCAGTTTTTAAAATAGTACAAGATGAACGATACCTTTCAAACAATCATAATTGCTTCCTTATTAATTTTGGCACTTGCCTATGTATTCCGAAAACAGCTTTGGAAATCCAAAAAGAAAAACAATGGTTGTGGCAACGACGGTTGTGGATGTTAACCTAAAGCAACATCTAAAGTCATCATCACTATAAATCCACCAATAAACCCAAGCGTTGCAATATCGGTATATTTATCGCGTTGCGTTTCGGGGATTACTTCTTCAACCACTACAAAAATCATCGCTCCCGCAGCAAATGCTAGAGCATAGGGTAAAATAGGGGTGAAAAATGTCACCGCAACGGCGCCAAATACAGCTGCTATTGGTTCTACAATAGCCGACAATTGTCCATACCAAAAACTTTTAAACCTACTCACTCCTTGACGTCTTAACGGCATAGAAACAGCCAGCCCTTCTGGGAAGTTTTGGATTCCAATTCCAAGGGCTAATGCTACAGCACCCCCAATTGTTGCTTCTGGAATTCCTGCAGCGACACCTCCAAAGAGGACACCAACAGCCAACCCTTCTGGGATGTTGTGAAGTGTAATTGCCAATACCAATAAGGTGGTTCGATGCCAAGGCGATTTGACGCCTTCTTTTTCACTTTCTTTAAAATTAATGTGCAAATGTGGGAGCACTTTGTCAAGTCCAAATAGAAATAATGCCCCAAAACCAAACCCAATGGCTGCAGGAATCACTTTAAAAAACCCTTCTCCTGGACTCATTTCAATACTTGGAGCCAATAAACTCCAAAAACTTGCTGCGACCATGACACCTCCAGTAAATCCGAGCATCCCATCTAATAGTCCACGATTCATTCCTTTGAAAAAAAACACAAGAGAGGCCCCTAAAGCCGTCACAACCCAAGTAAATAATGAAGCATAAAGCGCCGCTAAAATGGGGTCTATACTACTAAGGTAAGAAATAATCTGATCCATGTTTTTTTATAAAATTTTGCGCAAGTTACTAAATCCTTTTTTCTTTTTGAAGTTGTTCGTAAGCTTCTTGAACCTTTTTAAACTTTTCTTCCGCCCCTTTTTGATGCTCCTTTCCTAAGTGTGAGACTTTATCGGGATGGTATTTTTTAGCCATTTTTCTGTACGCCTTTTTAATTTCGGAAATTGTCGCATTTGAGTCGAGTTCTAAAATTTTATACGCACTATCAGAGCTGTTATAAAACATGGCTTTGATACTCTCAAAATCTTTGGGGTTAATTCCTAAATATGAAGCGATAAGCGCAATGGCTTCCACTTCAGAATCGGCCACATGATGATCTGACTTTGCAATCCCAAATAAAAAATGAACCAGTTGAAGGCGTGAGGCATGGTCCATCATTTGACGAATTTGCAAACAGACTTGACGAGTTGAAATGTTGGCTTGTTTGGAGATTTCTCTAAATAAATTAAACGCTTGGTTGGCACGTGCTTTGCCATACATTTGAACAAATTGTGCACGAACAAAATCCAATTCTCGCTGGTCCTGTTTGCCATCTGCTTTGATGACAATCGATGCCAAGATCAACAAGCTGACTTCAAAATCTCCCGAACGTGTTACCGATTGATTTTGAGAACGAACGCTGCCACTTTTAGAAGATGCGTCTAACATACTTCCCACTGCCAGTCCAATAATTGCCCCAATTGGTCCTCCAAATGACCATCCAATCGTCGCTCCTATCCATTTTGAAAACCCCATATATTCGTGTCCTAATTAAATTAAAAATCAAACCTACAAAAAAACAACAGAATCAGTTGACAACCGCTGTGATTTCTGAACTAATTTATAGTCAATTTAACATTTGTCATCTTTAAAAATGAATATAATTGCCCGACAAATGTGTATCTTTGTGCTTTAATTAAAAAATAAAATATACATGTATCCAGCAGAATTAGTAAAACCCATGCGTGAACATTTAACGCAAGTAGGTTTTGAAGAATTACATACCGCCGAAGCTGTGGACACTTCTTTAGCAAAATCTGGCACGACTTTAATTGTAGTCAACTCGGTTTGTGGTTGTGCAGCAGCCAATGCGCGTCCCGGTGCCATCATGAGTTTAAGTAATGATAAACGACCGGCTCAAACCGTAACTGTGTTTGCAGGCGTTGATAAAGAAGCCGTTGATAAAGCCAGAGCACATATGATTCCTTTCCCTCCAAGTTCGCCTTGTATGGCCTTATTTAAAGATGGGGAATTAGTACACATGCTTGAGCGTCATCATATTGAAGGACGACCAGCAGAACTGATTGCAGAAAACTTAATGAATGCGTATAACGAACACTGTTAGTAGCATTTAAAAACTTACAAAACCAGACAGAGATGTCTGGTTTTTTTTGGTTTAATTAGCCTAAAACCTGAACCAAATCTTCGATTTTGGTGAGTAACTGAACTTTAATCGTGGTATTTTTAAGTCCAATTTTATTGTGTTTGGAAATGAATATAATTTCATAGCCTAATTTTTCTGCTTCCAAAATACGTTGATCCACCCGTTGAACAGGTCGGATTTCACCAGAAAGTCCAACTTCTCCTGCAAAACAAACGTTTTTAGCGAGGGCTTCGTCATCGTTAGAAGACAAAATCGCCGCCACAACCGCCAAATCAATTGCTGGATCATCCACATTGATTCCCCCTGTAATGTTTAAAAACACATCCTTTGCACCAAGTCTAAAACCTGCCCGTTTTTCTAAAACAGCCAAAAGCATGTTGAGGCGTTTGGCATTAAAACCTGTTGCACTACGCTGTGGGGTTCCATACACTGCGGTACTGACCAATGCTTGGACTTCAATCAATAGTGGGCGAACCCCTTCGAGGGTCACTGCAATAGCATTGCCAGATAGGGCTTCATCTTTTTTGGAAATTAAAATCTCAGACGGATTGGTCACTTCCCGTAGGCCTGAACCCAACATTTCATAAATCCCCATTTCATGAGTGGATCCAAAACGGTTTTTATGGGCTCTTAAAATTCTAAACACATGGTTTCGATCGCCTTCAAACTGAAGAACGGTATCTACCATATGCTCTAATATTTTTGGTCCTGCAATAGAACCATCTTTAGTGATGTGCCCTATTAAAATAACAGGCGTTGCCGTTTCTTTCGCAAATTTAATCAGCTCACTTGTGCATTCTTTGATTTGAGAAACGCTGCCTGCAGACGCCTCTAAATAATCACTTTGTAAGGTTTGAATCGAATCAATAATCACCACATCAGGTTGAAGGGCTTCGATTTGCTTAAATATATGTTGTGTTTTTGTTT
>JABAZA010000105.1 GCA_018608725.1 Flavobacteriaceae bacterium | reverse complement strand
ACCACATCAGGTTGAAGGGCTTCGATTTGCTTAAATATATGTTGTGTTTTTGTTTCGGTTAAAATGTAACAGCTGTCATTCAGGGGCTGAATACGTTCTGCCCGCAATTTGATTTGTTTTTGACTTTCTTCGCCAGAGACATAAAGTGTTTTGTAAGGTAGTTTCAAGGATATTTGCAACATGAGTGTGCTTTTCCCTATCCCAGGCTCGCCCCCCAAAAGTGTAAGAGATCCAGGTACTATCCCACCCCCTAAAACGCGGTTTAACTCCCCATCAGCCGTGTCCATTCGAACCGTTTTGGTGGTGTCAATTTCAGAGATTTTTAACGGTTTTGAGACCCGGTTTGGAGCACTTTGAACTCCTGTTTTCCAATCTTTTTTATCGGGTTTCTGAACGAGTTCTTCAGTAATTGTATTCCAAGATTTACAAGAGGTACATTGCCCTTGCCATTTGGCAAATTGAGCCCCACAGCTCTGACAAAAAAAAGTGGTTTTAACTTTAGCCATTAGAATCCGTATTCTTGTTTAATTTGATCTGCTCTGTCGAACATGTCATCTTTTGTATAGCCTTCGACTTCCTCGAGCGTGTAGGCAGATCTATAGATGTCCATTGCTTTTTCTGGCTTGCCTGTTTCTTCATAATACCGAGCGATGTAAAAACTAGCAAGGACGGTGTTGGGATGTTGTTTATTTGCAATTTTGCCTAACTCTTTAAAATATTCAAATTGTTTTGTTTTTTGAATTGCAGCCGCAATGGCTCTAAAATCATTAACGAGTATTTGCTTTTTGATTCCAAATAAGGTTTCAATCATGTAATATTTTTCAATAAGATAATCCACAGGCGATGTTTCTAAAGTTAAGATATGATTCTTATATTCTTCCTTGCTAATCGGTTGATATACTAAAAAGATGCTTTGGAATGCTTTTGGAATGGATTGTGCTACAAGTGAATAATGATTGGCATCATCAAAATTATCAAACCCATAAAGGAGGTTTTCGTTTTCTATGGCAGAAATATTGTTGTTAAGCGCCATAATTTGTTTGTGATTACGCTTGAGGTCTAAAGCTGCAGTCGAGAGATAATAAAACGTTTTAGACTTACTTTCAAGGCTAAGTCTGTTTGTGAGATTTTCTTCCATAACAGAAGACAAGCTTGGGCTCAAAGCTACAAAGGCATTAAAAACAGGACGGTCCTTAAATAAATAATAATTGATGAAATTTGCTGTTTTACCATGTCCTATCGCGACTCTAAAATTGAGGGTGCGATAATTTTCGCTCATAAAATTGAGGAGTTCATTTTCTATAAAATCATAAAACTGAGCCCCTGTTTTAGAAGGCAAATAATCATCCATTGAAATATAACAATCTTCTGATCTTGAACCGTCTTGGTTGACCCCTACCACAATGGCTTCTGGCATGTCCTCCCAGTAAGAGTAATAATCCACATTTCCAGCAACTACTTCAAAAAGATAATCTCCATCAAAAACAACTATTAAAGGATAGTATTTTTCGGAATTTTCTTCATAGTTTCGAGGAAGTTGGATTTTCAATTCACGAGAGGTTCCTAAAAACTCGGATTCCATCGATTCATAAACTGTCTGACCTAACGTTAGATTAAAACATAGCAAGAATGAGAGGACAAAAAACTTCATATATAGTTGTTAAACGTTTGTGTTGCCAAGTTAAGAAAATAACCGAACACGAAATATATTATTCTGAAGTTTGTTTTGAATATAATTTGTTATAAATCGGTAAAAAGAGTAGTGAAAATCCGCCCAAGACAATAACCATTAGCGTTTGAGACGTCCACATAATCCATCCAAATGCTCTGCTAGGATCTTCTTGAAAATTAAATAGTGTAAATGCAATAACTATGGCCTCAGGATAGGATCCTATCCCCCCGTTAGTTACTGCAATGCTAAAACTTGCAAAAATAAAACCTATTAAAATCGCTGAAAACGGAAGTTGACTTGTTTCTTCTAAAGAAAAAGAAGTGACGTAAAACATCAGAACATACATGCCCCAAATAAAAAGTGTATGAAAAATAAACGCCCATTTTTTTTTCATTTTTAAAATACTGGTAATCCCTTCAAGTAATCCACTTAAAACAGATTTAATTTTTATCACAGCTTTAGATTTCCCTCTTTTAATCATTCGTGTCAATAAAACGATTACAATTAAACTTGCGATTGCCAAGGTCAAAATTTGGTTTGTAGAAACATGTAACTCCTTAATTTTTTCGGAAAATTGTATGAAAATAACATCAAATTGTAAAATAAGCGCCATAGAAATAATGACTAGCATCACTAGCATATCTGCGAGACGTTCTGAAACGATCGTACCAAAGCTTTTTTCAAAAGGGACGCCTTCGTAATTCGTAAGCACAGATGCTCTTGCAACTTCACCGGCTCTTGGAATCGTGTAGTTTATAATATAGGTTGCAAAAACAGCCATGATACTATTTCCTAACTTAATGTTATAACCCATAGGTTCTAACTGAAATCTCCAGCGGTACGCACGCGATAAATGACTAAGCAGTCCAAAAAAAACACCCAAACCAACCCAAAAATAGTTTGCATTTTTGAAGTATTCTAACAATTGAGAGATGGATGTTTTGGAAAGTGAATACCAAACCAACAGCCCAGCTAACAAAAGTGAAAGGCTAATTTTAAGAGCTGATTTAAGTTTCTTGTTCAAGAAATTAGTTTAATAGATTCGTGTCTTCATTTGGAAATACTAAAGACGGTTTGAATGTTTTAGCGGTTTCTATATCCATAAAAGCATAAGTGATTAGGATCAAAACATCGCCAATAGAGACTTTGTGTGCCGCAGCTCCGTTGAGGGTGATTTCTCCTGAATTTCTAGGGCCTGGAATGACATAAGTATCTAAGCGCTCGCCATTATTATTGTTGACCACTTGGATTTTTTCGCCTTGAATAATATTGGCAGCATCCATTAAGTCTTCATCAATAGTAATACTCCCTATATAATCAAGATCCGCACCAGTGACCTTTACGCGATGAATTTTAGATTTTACGACTTGTATTTGCATAGTTTTCAAAGGTAATTAATTTAAAGCGATATTGTCAATTAATCGGACATCTCCTACAAAAACCGCAATAAATGCACGGTATTTGGTTTGCTTTTTTTGTTGAATGGGGACTAAGTTTTTAGACTCCGAAATTTGAAAATATTCTAATTCAAACAAAGGGTGGTTGCTAAATTCAGTAGTGACCCAATAAGAGATATCAGAATGTTTTTTGGATTTAAATTTTTCTTTAACGGATTGTAGGGTTTTATAAATTAGAGCCGCTGATTTTTTTTCTTCATCGGACAAACGGCTGTTGCGTGAACTCATAGCGAGTCCGTTGGGCTCGCGCTCAATTGGACAGCCTACAATAGTTACTGGTAGCTGAGTAATCTGAACCATCTTTTTGATAATTTGTAATTGCTGAAAATCTTTTTCACCAAAATAAGCTTTGTTAGGTTTCACAATTTCAAACAAGCATTTTACGATCGTTCCAACACCATCAAAATGACCTTTTCTAAACTTGCCTTCCATTTGAGATTCCAACCCTCCAAAATCAAAATGTTCAACTTTTATTTTGGATCCATAGACATCCTCAATTGTTGGGGCATAGACCAGAATTGTAGATTTGGAAAGTGTTTCCAATAACTGAATATCTTCAGTCAACGTTTGTGGATATGTATTTAAATCATTTGGGTTGTCGAATTGTGTAGGATTTACAAAAATACTGACAACTACTAGCGTGTTTTCTGCCAAAGCAGTATTGACTAAAGACAAATGTCCTGTATGGAGCGCCCCCATCGTTGGCACAAATCCCAACGAAAAAGAAGGGGTGCTTTGCTTGGAAATAAAGGCACTTAACTCAGCTTTAGATGTATAAACTCGCATTTAGTAAATAATTAACAGTGTGCAAACTTAAGGTATTACTGCTAATCTGCATAAAATTTTGTATTTTTGCGTGTTTTTTGTTGATAATGCCAAAACTTTTTTAATTTATGAAAGATAAGAGAATATTATACGTTTCGTCCGAGGTTGTTCCATATTTACCTGAAACAGAGATTTCCTCCATGTCCTTTGAAGCGCCGAGAATGGTGAACAAACAAGGAGGGCAGATACGAATATTCATGCCGCGTTATGGAAACATTAACGAACGAAGACATCAATTGCATGAAGTGATTCGCCTTTCGGGAATCAACTTAGTGATCAATGATTTAGACATGCCTTTAATTATAAAAGTAGCTTCGATTCCAAAAGAACGTATTCAAGTATATTTTATTGATAATGAAGAATATTTCAAACGTAAGGCAACATTTACGGATGAAAATGGTGAATTATTTGATGATAATGATGAACGTGCTATATTTTTTGCAAAGGGAGTTATAGAGACTGTAAAGAAATTAAATTGGGCTCCCGACATTATTCATGTCCATGGTTGGCTCGCTTCTTTATTGCCCTTATACCTTAAGCAATACTACAAAGACGAACCGCTTTTCAAAGAAAGTAAAATTGTAACTTCTATTTACAATCAAAGTTTTGACAAAACCCTTAATATGGACATGGTTGATAAAATTAAGTTTGACGAAATTGAAGACACGCACATCAATAAGCTCAAAACACCTAGTTATACGAACTTAATGAAAGTCGCTGTTGATTTTTCAGATGGCTTAATAAGGGGGTCTCAAGAACTTCCAGAAGACTTAGAATCCTACCTAACTAATTGTGAAAAACCTGTACTAGATTACCAATATCCAGAAGCTTTTGCAGAGGCTTACACCGAATTTTATAACACACAAATCTTAAAACTTGTCCCTTAAATATGAAATATTTTAAATCCGTATTATTTAAATCAGTTTGTTCTTTCTCTCTGATTTTTATAATTCAAGCCTGTGATAATGAATTTTCCGAAATTGGAACCGGAATTGTAGGAACTCCAGATTTTGAAATTGAAAACGGTTTATATCCCGTAAAAACTTACAATAAAAAAATTACGCCATTTCAATCTAATGGACTCTTTGAAAATCTTTTAGGCTACTATTACGACCCTTTATTTGGCGACTCTAAAGTTCATTTTGTAGGGCAATTAACCCCCCAAACGCTAGCACCTGATTTTGGAGACAATACAGAGTTAGACTCTGTAATCTTAACAATTCCCTATTCAAGCACTGCAAGCACTTCTGAGGATACAACAACCTACGAGCTTGATTCTTTATATGGAAGCAGCCCTATAAAATTATCCGTCTTTAAAAACAATTATTTCCTAAGAGACTTTGATCCGAACGCCGACTTGAATGCTGTTCAAAATTATTATTCCAACGGAACTTTGGCGCAAGGCGAACTCATGGGAAGCGCTGACCTTGAAGGAGAGCTAATTTATCAAGATGACACCTATTTTCCAAGTGCAAATTCTATAGAATTATGGGAAACCAATGAAGACACTGATGAGGTTGAAGTCACCTCTACATTACAGCCAAGTTTAAGACTCAACCTGTTTGGAGGTGAAGTAGAAGAGGGTGCCTCAGCCCCTACTACCCTAGAATTTTGGGAAGACTTGATTTTATTTAAGGAAGGCGATGAAGTTCTGAACACAGTCAGTAGTTTTTATGAGTATTTCAGAGGTCTTTATTTTAAAGTAGAGCCAACAGCTCCGCAGCAAGGAAACCTAATGCAACTCAACTTTTCTTCATCCGATGCAAGCGTGACCCTGTATTATAACTATGATAAAACCACAACCACAGATGATGGAACGGAAACAACCACTAACGCTCAAGGAGAATATAAAATGACTTTCACAGGTAATCGTGTCAATATTTTTGAAAACGACTTTAATACTTCTGTATTACAAACCATTGAAGACACAACGACAGATGCAGAAGGAGACGACTATCTTTATTTAAAAGGAGGCGAAGGTTCAATGGCAGTGGTGGAATTGTTTGCTGACGAGGAAGGAAATTCTGAAATAGATCAACTGAACGAATTTAGAGAGGTTAATGACGGCGTGGTAACTGTAAAACGCTTGATAAACGAAGCCTATTTAGAGTTTTATGTCGATGAAACACAATCGAATACAGATGTTCCCAACAGAGTCTATATCTACGATTTAGAAAACAACATCCCTGTAAGGGACTTCTATTTAGATCAAACTACGAATACGGTTTCTTCCGATTCTAAATTCACACATTTGGTGCCTTTAGCAACCGAAACAGATGCTGATGGAACGGAACAAAAGAAATATAAAATTAGATTAACGGAACATCTAAATAATATCATTATAAGAGATTCCACAAATGTGAAGCTTGGACTTGTGGTGTCTTCCAATGTAGGGGCAATTACCTCAAGAGGGTTCCAAAATAGTATTGATTTAGAAGAAAATATTGTTATAGAAGGCGCACCAATCGGAACTGTATTGTCTCCCAAAAGTGTTGTTCTTCATGGGAACAACTCCCCAAATACTGCTAAAAGAATCAAACTCAATATCTATTATACCGAACCTAATAATTAATAACATATGTGTGGAATTGTAGGATACATTGGCCATCGAGATGCCTATCCAGTAATACTAAAAGGACTTCAACGATTAGAATACAGAGGTTACGACAGTGCCGGAATTGCGCTTTATGATGGTTCTGAGATTAAACTCTCAAAAACCAAAGGAAAAGTTGCCGATTTAGAAGCTAAAGTTTCTAAACAAATCAATCCCATAGGAAATTTAGGAATTGGCCATACGCGTTGGGCAACTCACGGAGTTCCAAATGATGTCAATTCACATCCTCATTTTTCTAATTCTGGTGATTTGGTTATTATCCATAATGGAATTATCGAAAATTATGGCGCGCTCAAAAAAGAACTCATAAAAAGAGGCTATAAATTTTCGTCAGATACCGATACAGAGGTTCTAGTAAACCTGATTGAGGACATTCAAAAAAATAACAATTTAAAACTTGGTAAAGCTGTTCAAGTTGCACTCAACCAAGTAGTAGGTGCGTATGCTATTGCCGTATTTGATATTAAAAAACCGAATGAAATTGTCGTGGCTCGACTGGGAAGTCCACTTGCAATTGGCGTTGGCGAAAATGAATTTTTCATAGCCAGTGATGCCTCTCCTTTTATAGAATACACCAACAATGCGGTGTATTTAGAGGATGAAGAAATGGCAGTTGTTAGGTTGCACAAGCCATTAAATGTACGAAATATCAAAGATGATAGAATCGTCAGTCCCTACGTTCAAGAGTTAAAAATAAATCTTGAGCAAATTGAAAAGGGAGGTTATGATCATTTTATGCTCAAAGAAATTTTTGAGCAACCAAACGCAATTAAAGACACTTATAGAGGTCGATTGTTATCTAACGAAGGCATTATAAAAATGGCGGGAGTTGAAGATAATATGGGTAAATTTTTAAATGCCAACCGTATTATTATCATCGCCTGTGGAACATCATGGCATGCAGGATTAGTCGCAGAATATATTATTGAAGACCTCGTCCGAATCCCTGTAGAGGTGGAATATGCTTCAGAATTTCGATACAGAAACCCTGTGATTTCCAAAAATGATGTGGTCATCGCCATTTCTCAATCTGGAGAAACAGCCGATACACTAGCCGCAATCAAACTCGCTAAAGAAAAAGGGGCCTTTGTATTTGGAGTGTGTAATGTAGTAGGATCCTCAATTTCGAGAGAAACACATGCAGGTGCTTACACCCATGCTGGACCCGAAATTGGTGTGGCTTCTACCAAAGCATTTACCACACAAATTACAGTGCTTACCCTTATTGCATTGCGATTGGCAAAAGCCAAAGGTACTATGTCAAGTTCTGACTTTAGAAGACATCTTGTAGAGTTGGAGACCATTCCTGAAAAAGTCGCGGCAACTCTTAAATCAGATGCCCTCTCAAAAGAAGTGGCGGAAATCTATAAAGATGCCAAAAACTTCCTATACTTAGGCCGTGGGTTTAATTTTCCTGTGGCTCTTGAAGGAGCTCTGAAACTCAAAGAAATATCTTACATACATGCCGAAGGGTATCCAGCAGCAGAAATGAAACATGGACCTATCGCGCTTATAGATGAAAACATGCCCATTGCAGTCATTGCAACCAAATTTGGGCATTATGAAAAAGTAGTGAGTAATATTCAAGAAATCAAATCTAGAAAAGGAAAAATTATTGCAGTAGTCACCAAAGGGGATGTCCAAGTTAAAGACATTGCTGACCATGTGATTGAAGTTCCTGAAACCTTAGAACTGCTTTC
>JABAZA010000043.1 GCA_018608725.1 Flavobacteriaceae bacterium | reverse complement strand
ACATTGGATGAGGTTCGAGAATCCGATTTATTGCTGCACGTAGTAGATATTTCGCATCCAAACTTTGAAGAACATATAGCGTCTGTGAACCTCATTTTAGGAGAAATTAATGCCTTAGATAAACCAACACTTATGGTTTTTAATAAGATTGATGCTTATGAAGCAGCACCTTTTGATGATACAGATTTGGTTGCGGTTCGTACAGAAGCTCATTATTCCTTAGAAGAATGGAAGTCCACTTGGATGTCAAAAATTGGTAAAAATTCATTGTTTATTTCTGCACTCAATAAAGAGAATTTAGAAGATTTTAGAAAACGTGTATATGATACGGTTCGCGAAATTCATGTAAAACGCTTTCCATACAATCGATTTTTATATCCCGATTATGACGAGCCTGTAAACTAAGAAAAAGTGATCCGAAGTAGTTTTTCCTTGACAAGCCCTCCCAGAAGTTATTTTCCTTAGAAATTATAATTTATTCCCAGTCCAAATACTTGTCGCGTTTGTAAACCTTCAAATGCATTGTCATCATAAATTGTTTGATATGCTAGCGTGGTTGAAATGTATTTATTGATGCTCATGACTAAATTCATGGTATAATCCAGATCAACATTTTGTGGATCTTCTAAGTAATTTGAATACAAATTCAAAGTGTTTTCCATGGATATATTTTTCATCAAATCAAATTTATAATAGGCCCCTACAGATACACCAAACTCCAAACGACTGCTTTTTCCTTCATCCACACCAAAATAAGCAGCATTTGGCAAGGTGAGGGCTTTGTCAACAACTATTAATTTTGTGGTGGCAGGGGCGATATTAACTTTCAGATTGTCGCTTTTTTTCCAGAGCAAACCAGGCCCAAATTGCAAGTATCCAGGCGATAAAAATTTAGTAGGTCCTTCTGTATCACTATCTAAATCATCTGTAAATTGTGTTTTAAAATTGAGGAATGCGGAGTAATACCAATAGCCCTGAGCTTTTTTACCTATTACAGAGTTCCACTCCAAACGGTCATCTGATTTTTGAATATCTTGGTCTTTAATTTTTGTAATTCCAAAAGAAGCGATGATTTTGTTATCCCAAGACCAATCGCCTTTAAGATAATTAATATCATAATTTACGCCAATAGTTCCAGAAACACTGCTAACGCCTCCAGCAACCCAGTTTTCAAATGCAGACTGGTTTAATAAAAATGTAAACGTACCGCCTTTAGTCCACACAGAATTTTCGGTATTTTCTGTTGTGGGTTCTTGAGCATACAGGTTATGGAATTGAATACTAAGGGCGAAAAATAAAATAAACTTTTTCATCGGATTTGGAGGTATTGGGGTTTATGATTGGGCACAAATATATAAAATTGCACTAAAACAAAAAATGTGAGTAAAGGATCCTTAATTATTTTTTAAACAAAGGCACAGACGAGCAGGCCTCTCCATACATAATTGACTTTGCAATGGGTTGTAATTTATCGATCAAAAAAAGATAGGCATTTTGCGGCACAGGTTTGTTTGAACAGCCTTTAATAATAACGGGTTTGTTTTCGCAGAAATGAAGGTCTAGGTCAGAAATAATTGTTTGATATAAAGTTGTTTCTAGAGCTTCTAAATCTCCTACTACAACTTGTTTGGCAATGCCAGAAAGTTGCAGTCTTATTAGCATAAAAGCCCAGCCAGGGATGATGGCATCAGAGGTACAATGCAAAGCTATAAATTGATCCTTATAGACGGCCCAATCATGGGTGTTTACAAGCGTTCTGAATTCTTTTTCCCGAAGAACTAAACCTTCATAAAGCCAGTCCTTGATATCAAAACAAATGCGTGCACCCTTAGGATAATAATCCTCTAAATCAATTGTGACAAGAGCACTGTTGGCAACACGATTTACAATTTCACCAGTCGCCATAATTACAACATTCCAAGTTCTAGTTTTGCTTCTTCGCTCATTAACTCTTGAGTCCATGGCGGGTCAAATGTAATTTCGACTTCCGCATCTTTTACTTCATCTAACGATTTAATTTTTTCTTCTACTTCTAAAGGGAGTGTTTCAGCAACAGGACAATTAGGTGTGGTCAAAGTCATTAAAACTTTTACTTCATAATCTTCGTTGACGAATACATCGTAAATCAGTCCTAACTCATAAATATCTACTGGAATTTCTGGATCAAAAATGGTTTTTATGACACGAACTATTTTTTCTCCTAAAGCATTTACATCAATTTTTTCGGTACTCATAATTCTATTTGTGTTTGGTATGCAAGTGCATACATTTTTATTTTTTTAACCATGCTCACCAATCCGTTAGCTCGGGTAGGAGATAAGTGTTCTTTAAGTCCAATTTCATCTATAAAATCAGTGTTTGTATTTAATATGGTATTGGGACTTTGGTTCGAAAATACGCGTATTAAAATTGCAACGATTCCTTTGGTAATAATGGCATCACTATCAGCTGAAAACACAACTTTTTCATTTTCAAGATCTGCATGTAGCCATACTTTACTCTGACATCCTTTTATGATGTTGTCTTCTGTTTTGAATTTGGGATTGATCAATGGGAGTGATTTCCCTAAATCAATCATGTGTTCATAACGATCCATCCAATCATCAAACATGGAAAACTCATCTATCAAATCTGCTTGTATCGTTTCAATATTCATGTGTTTATAGTTATTGTTTTTCAAAGGTCACATGGTACATCCATTTAATCATTTTCTTGGGTATCAAGTTTTGGTTATGGATGTTTCATAATGCAAAAATACAATTCTTAAATTGGAATTTTAATTTTCTTGTAGAGATAATATATATTCTACCAATGGCTTTATTTCCGCAGGAGGATATTTATGATCAAAATGACTCGATTGAATCGTATCCCCTTTTTGGATGACGCTTAATTGAGCGAATGGAGCACCATCGTACTGCCTGAAATTTGTTGGAGATTTTAAATTTGGCAAAGTTGCTACATTAATTTCTGATAATAATCGTATGCACTCATTCCATTCTTTTGCGTCTAAATCTTTTGAAATGGCGTTTAGCTTTTCGTAATCTTTATATTCTGTGAGGCTGTTTTGTGTTAATATGAATTCTTGAAAAAATCCGCGGGTCTGTGCACTGTAAGAAATAGTAACATCAGTTTGCTGTGAAGTGTTTTCGTTGTTTAGAGCTGTTTTTTTTGAATTACAGTTTGTAGCAAGAGTGATTAATGAAAAACAGGCGAGAAATAGTTTCATGGATTTTGATATTTTTTAAATATACTAAAATCTAAATTAACGCAACATCATGGTTGCTTTTTTAACACCCTCCACAAAAGTGTCTATTTCTTCTTTGGTATTGTAAAAACAAAACGAGGCTCTTGCAGTTCCAGAAATTTTAAAGAAATCCATGATGGGTTGTGCACAGTGTTGTCCCGTTCGAATGGCAATCCCAAGTTTATCAACAATGGTACCAAGGTCGTATGCATGAACCCCTTCAATATTGAAAGAGATTACCGATGTTTTATTTGTTTTTGGACCATAAATTTGCATGCCTTCGATGGCGTTTAACGCTTTAGTAGCATACTCCAAAAGTTCGTGTTCGTAAGCTGCAATCGCCTCAAAACCAATCGAATTCATATAGTCAATTGCAGCTCCAAAAGCAATTCCTCCACAAATGTTCGGAGTCCCCGCTTCAAATTTATGAGGCAGACCTGCATAGGTTGTTTTTTCAAAGGTTACATCAGAAATCATTTCGCCACCCCCTTGATACGGAGGTAATTTATGCAACCAAGACTCTTTTGCATAGAGCATTCCAACTCCTGTTGGACCACACATTTTATGACCAGAAGTCACATAAAAATCGACATCCAAAGCTTGTACATCTGGTTTGATATGTGGACACGCTTGTGCGCCGTCCACCAACACGGCTGCTCCTGCCAAATGTGCTTTTTGAATCATATCTTCAATAGGATTAATCGTTCCTAAAGCGTTGGAAATATGGTTGACAAAGACCAATTTTGGATTTAAAAGTAACAAGTTCTCATAAGCCGTCATGTCCAAGACACCTTCAGAGGTCATCGGAATTACTTTTAAGGTTGCCTTGGTTTTTTCGCAAAGCATTTGCCAAGGGACTATATTACTATGATGCTCAAGTGCTGAAACTAAAACGGTGTCATTTTCGTTTAGAAAACTCGCAAAGCCATTGGCCACTAAATTAATACTGTGCGTTGTTCCCGAAGTAAAAATAATTTCATGTGCATGCGCCGCATTAAAATGTTTCTGAATGGTGTGGCGAGCCTCTTCATACTTGTCCGTAGCTTCCTGACTTAAAGTATGAACCCCCCTATGAATATTGGCATTGTAATTAGAATAATAATCTACAATAACATCAATGACCTGTTGCGGGGTTTGTGATGTTGCAGCATTGTCAAGATAAATTAAAGGCTTTCCATTAACGGTTCTAGAGAGTATTGGAAAATCTTTTCGGACTTTTTCAACATCAAAAGGGGTATTTGAATTTAGATCTTTCATTATAAGTCAAATCCTATATTAACGCCTAACTTATTGGCAATTAAAGCATTTATTCTGTTTTTGAGTTGTGGAATTTTCACACTTTCTAAAACGTTATTCGCAAAAGCATACATCAAAAGTGCCTTGGCTTCTTTTTCAGGAATTCCTCTAGCACGTAAATAAAACAACGCATTTTCATCTAATTGCCCGATGGTACATCCGTGAGAGCATTTCACATCATCTGCAAAAATTTCTAACTGTGGCTTGGTATTGATACTTGCTTTGTCGCTTACAAGCAAATTATTATTAGCTTGGAATGCATTTGTTTTTTGAGCTTCTTTATGAACGAGTACCTTCCCGTTAAAAACTCCAATAGAGCTATCTCCAAAAATACCTTTATAATCTTGATGACTCTCACAATTAGGTTCAATATGATGTACCAAGGTATTATGGTCAACATGTTGTTTGTTTCCAATAATGGTGACCCCGTTTAACGTGGAGTCAATATATTCACCATTTTGATAAAAGTTCAAATTATTTCGAGTCAATTTACCTCCAAAACTGAAGGTGTGTACGGATACATGACTTTCTCTTTCTTGATTTATATAAGTGCTGTCGATTAGAGATGCATTTTCTTTGTCATTCTGAACTTTATAGTAGTCAACAATTCCACGTTTGGCAGCAAAAATCTCGGTGACACTGTTGGTCAAACTTGGATTGTCTGTAAGGCTTTGGTGCCGTTCTATAATCTGAACATGAGCATTTTCATCAACTACAATTAAATTTCTGGGTTGAAGCAAAAGTGCCGCTTCACTCCCTGTAGAAAAATGGATGATTTGAATTGGTTTTTCAACCAGTTTATTTTTGGTAATATGAATGTAAGCACCTTCATTTGAAAATGCAGTATTCAAGGATGTCAAGCTGTCTTTTTCAGCTATTGTATTAAAATAGTTTTCAATTACAACTTGGTATTTAGGTTTGCTTAAAGCGGCTGACATTAAGCAAATATCAATTCCATCGTGTGTGGTTTCTGAGAGATGAGATGCATATTTACCATCGACAAATACAATTTTATAACTGTCAATGTCATGTATAAAATAGGGTTGAACATCTTTATATTCAACAGCAAATTCTGTTTTTGCAAACACACTAAAATCTTGCTTCAACACCTTCCCTAAGGAGGTATATTTCCAAGCCTCATCTTTCTTAGCAGGAAAGCCTTCAGATTCAAAGCGTTTGATGGCTTCTGTCCGCATATCGTGCACAAAAGTATTGTCTAATGAGATTTGATTTTCAAAAGCAATAAAAGAGGATACTAATTTTTCTTTAAGTTCCATAAAGGCATTGCGTTCTTTTAATTTTCAGCTTCTTGTTTGATCCAGTCATACCCTTTTTCCTCCAACTCAAATGCAAGTTCTTTGGTTCCAGACTTTACAATTTTCCCATTGTGAAGGACATGAACAAAATCGGGTACGATATAATCTAAGAGGCGTTGGTAATGCGTAATCACAACGACGGCATTGTCTTTTGTTTTTAATTTATTGACACCATTTGCTACAATTCGAAGAGCATCAATATCCAGCCCCGAATCGGTTTCATCTAGAATTGCTAATTTTGGATTTAACATGGCCATCTGAAAAATTTCATTCCGTTTTTTTTCACCACCAGAAAATCCTTGGTTTAAGAAGCGTGATAAAAATTTTCGATCGATTTCTAAGAGTTCAGATTTTTCACGAATCATTTGAAGCATTTCTTTTGCCGGCATATCTTCTAAACCTTTTGCTTTACGCATTTCGTTTAAAGATGTTTTCATGAAGTTAGTGACCGTCACACCCGGGATTTCAACTGGGTATTGAAAGGATAAGAAGATACCTTTGTGGGCGCGTTCTTCGACAGAAAGTTCGTCGATATCTTGACCTTCAAAAGTAATTTCTCCTTTTTCAACTTCGTATTCTTCTTTTCCAGCGACCACAGAAGCTAAGGTGCTTTTTCCTGAACCATTAGGCCCCATAATTGCGTGAACCTCTCCTGGTTTTATCTCTAGATTGATGCCTTTAAGAATTGACTTGCCGTCAATGTTTGCATGTAAATCGGTTATTTTTAACATAGTTATTCTGTGCCTAATTTTAATATATTCTCTGTTTCTTTTGCTGCAGAAACGTTGATGATTTCAATAATTTCTAGTTTCTTTTCCCATAATATTTTAGGGTCGTCTTTTGTAGATACAATTCCTTTTACTTCCAAACTTACCATGTCCGTTTCGCTGGTTTTAAGGAGGGCTGCTTTTTTATTTAATTCTTTTACTACATCATTTAAAATGACTCCATAAATTTCGACATCATTTTGTAAGACGGCAGCATCGTCAAAAAAGATATAATTTCCTGAAATGATTTCAGTATTATCAGTCGTTTCATTGTTGTTTTTCGAATTGTTTTTACATCCTAAAACGGTCATTGCAAAAACCAATAGTATAATTTTTCTCATAGTATAAATTTTTATCCTACAGAGCCTTCGAGGCTTATTTCTAATAATTTTTGAGCTTCCACAGCAAATTCCATAGGGAGTTTGTTAAGGACTTCTTTACTAAATCCATTCACAATTAATGCTATTGCTTTTTCAGTATCAATTCCTCTCTGATTACAGTAAAATATTTGATCTTCTCCAATTTTACTTGTGGTTGCTTCGTGCTCAATTTGAGCTGATTTATTTTTGGCTTCTATATAGGGAAATGTGTGTGCACCACACGCGTTACCCATTAATAGACTGTCACATTGAGAAAAGTTTCGAGCATTTTCTGCCCTCGAACTTATTTGAACAAGTCCTCTGTAACTATTTTGAGAGTTGCCTGCGGAAATCCCTTTACTAATGATCGTTGATTTGGTATTTTTTCCTAAATGAATCATTTTGGTACCAGTATCTGCTTGCTGAAAGTTATTGGTTACAGCAATGGAATAAAACTCACCTACAGAATTATCCCCTTTCAATACACAAGAAGGATATTTCCATGTAACTGCACTTCCAGTTTCTACTTGTGTCCAAGAAATTTTGGCATCTTTTTCACAGATTCCTCTTTTTGTGACAAAATTATATACACCTCCAACTCCTTTAGAATCACCAGGATACCAGTTTTGAACGGTAGAGTATTTAATTTCAGCAGCATCCATAGCAATCAGTTCTACAACGGCGGCATGCAATTGATTTTCGTCTCTACTTGGAGCCGTACAGCCTTCAAGGTAGCTAACATAACTTCCTTCATCTGCAATTAAAAGGGTACGTTCGAATTGGCCTGTTCCCCCTTGATTAATTCTGAAATAGGTGGAGAGTTCCATTGGACACTTTACTCCTTTGGGAATGTAGCAAAAACTACCATCACTAAACACAGCACTGTTTAGGGCAGCATAATAATTGTCGGTTCTGGGAACCACGGTTCCTATATATTTTTTAACGAGTTCAGGATGTTCTTTGATGGCTTCAGAAATACTCATAAAAATGATGCCTTTTTCACCAAGCGTCTCTTTAAAAGTGGTCGCAACGGATACAGAATCAACGACTATGTCCATAGCGATGTTATTCATTTTTTTCTGTTCATCAATCGAAATCCCTAATTTTTTATACATCGCCAATAAGTCTGGATCGACATCGTCTAGGGTTTTGTTTGGATCTACAGATGCTGGAGCAGAGTAATAAGCAATCGCTTGAAAATCGGGTTTTTGATAGTTTACATTTGCCCAGTCTGGCTCTTCCATGGATTTCCAAACTTTAAAAGCTTCCAATCTCCATTCAGTCATCCATTCTGGTTCCTCTTTCTTTTTTGAGATGGCTCTTACAATAGATTCATCCAAGCCAATAGGGAATGTTTCGGAATCTATATCGGTATAAAAACCATATTCATATTCTTTGGTTTTTAACTCTTCTCTTAAATCATCTTCGGTGTACTTACTCATACCACTAATAAAATTATATTATAAAGAAAAAGATTCTCCACACCCACAAGTACGATTTGCATTGGGGTTATTAAACACAAATCCGGCTCCGTTTAGACCACCAGAATACTCTAGTGTTGTTCCAATAAGATATAAAAAACTCTTCGTGTCAACCACAATTTTTACGCCGTTGTCTTCAAATAATTTATCGCCTTCACCCTGAGATTTATCAAATTTTAAGTCATAAGATAGCCCTGAGCATCCTCCGCTTTTAACGCCCACTCTGACAAAGTCATTGGCGGGATCAAATCCATCATCATGCATTAATTGCACGACTTTACTTTTTGCTGTTTCAGATACTTTTATCATAACGCTTATATAGATACTTTCTAAATAGTCCACAAATATACAACATACATAGGGGATTTCCATACATCCTAACATTATATTAATAGATAGGTTTATAGGATTTGCTTATGGGTCAGAAAAGTCCGGATTATTTATAAAATCGGAGTCTGATAAACTTAAAAGAAAGGCCTTAAGATCGGCTTTTTCTTGAGAGCTGAGCTGTACGCCTCCTTGATCCACTTTTTTCATTAAGGGATCAATAGTTTCAGAATTTTGTAAGCCTTCGCTGTAATGATTGATAACGTCTTCAATTGTTTCAAATCGCCCATCATGCATATAAGGGGCTGTGAAGACAAGGTTTCTTAAAGAAGGCGTTTTGAATTTCCCGTTGTCAGCGGGATCCCCGGTTACATTCCCTAATCCAAGATCAGAAAACGTAGTGTCTAAGCCGTTATTGTGAAATTTATTATCAGTCCAAAGCGGATTGTTGTCACTCCCATGACAATGGAAACAATCGCCTTTTGATTCGTCCATAAAAATATTAAAACCATTTGTTTCTTCTGGAGTTAATGTAGCGGTGCCTAAGAGGAATTTGTCAAATTTTGAATTTGCCGAAATAAGGGTTCTTTCAAACTGAGCGATGGCCTTAGAAACCAGTACGGAATCAATAGTCTGTGTTCCAAATGCCGCATTAAAAAGTTCTGGGTATTCTGGATGCTGTTGGAGTTTTTCAGTCACAGCTTCCCAAGTGGTGTGCATTTCTATAGGGTTGGTTATAGGTTCAAACACTTGATTTTCAAGTCCAAAATCGCGTCCATCCCAAAAAAATGTGTTGTCATAATTCCATGCTAGGTTAAAAAGAGGCATTGAGTTTCGATTTCCAAACAAGCCGTCAATTCCGTCACTAAAGCGAGTGTCATCTGTAAATGCATTTGGAGTTTTGTGACAGCTAGCACAGGCTTGAGTGTTATTAGCGGATAAAATAGGGTCAAAAAACAGTTTTTTTCCTAATGAGATGCCTTCTTCTGTTTGGGGATTGTTTGAAGGAATGACTGGGTCTAGGATGAGGTCTTGAAATAATTGAGGAATTTGTAGTGGACTTGGCGTAGGGCTGTTTATATAAGACTCTGCAGATTCTTTGTTACAGGAAGCGAGACCTAGTGAAACCATAATTGCCAAAAAATAAGATATTCTAAGTGTCATCTATTTAGTTAATTCTTTCTTGAGAAAATACATTTTGTCCATTTTGATACATCAAAATTTGAGCCTCAGAATTCGGCATTAGCATTTGATTATACACATTAAGATCCCAAGAGTAAGGGGTTTTAAACCATTCTTCAATATGCATCGCAACGCTAATTTCTTCATCAGCTCCAATCGTAATCGCTCCTAAGTTCACTCTAAAAAAGGTATCTTGAGGAAACGTTGGATTGGGTCCAGGGTTGTCAGCCGCTCGGATGGCATGGTAATTATATCCTTGAGATTCATTATTGGAGTTTAAAAATTTTCCATCTAATTGCATGTAGTGATAACCGCCTCCTAGCATTGAAGGTACATTCCAAGAAGCCGTATTAAGATCGTTGTATGCGCCATCAGTATTTTTTTCATTGACAAAGCCAAATACAAAAGAAACATTGCTGTAAGTGCCTGTTAAAATTTTTTGGTCTGGCGTGAAAGACAGGTTTGTTTGATTGGTAACATCCACCAAATTATACCCTTCTAACAAAATAGTTTCTCCATTTGTTTTTGTGAATTCAATGTCTGAAATTAAATAGCGCAAGCGTTCAATACTCAAAACATTCCCTTTGTCATTTGTAAAAATGAGCATGTTAAAATCGGAATTCGTTACGGGCGTACCCTCCCAATAGTGAGAAAATGCCATCGTAATATTTACGGAAGCAACACTGTCATCAGAATCGGTATTACATCCAAATATAATCACTAAGCTGAAGGCTAATAAAGCATGAAATTGTTTCATTTTAATTTAAGTATTAACAGGTCTGAAAACCCGTTGTTTTCATAAATATCTTCATTTGAGCTGTTGGAATCTCCAACAGCAATAATTGTTTGGTCATTGAGTTCAACCGCATCATAAAAAAAATCAACTTCACTACCCCCAATGGTTTTTTGCCATTCTAAGTTGCCACTGCTATTTATTTTTACGACCCAGGCGTCATTCTGTCCTTTGTTAGAAGTAAGATTACCATCGGAACTTCGTGAACTTCCAGAAACTAAAAACCCATTATCTTGTGTTTTGGAAATGGATCTTCCGACATCAAAACTACTACCACCTAAGGTTTTTTCCCAGAGTAAAGTGCCTTCAGGAGTTATCTTTACAATCCATAAATCTGCTGCACCATTGTTTTGAGAGATCTCCAAATCATTGCTTCTTGTATCTCCAACAATCAAATAGTTTCCATCTGTTGCTTGACTGATTGCATGGGCTTCATCAATTTCACTACCCCCAAAGGATTTTTCCCAAACCAAGGTTCCCGTTGCTGAAATTTTAAGGATCCAAAAATCGTAACTTCCAAGATTGTTTGTGATATCCACATCATCACTATCTGAAGAGCCAATAATAATATAGCCATCATCTTCTGTTTGAATGGCGTCATATGCCGTGTCTGTAAAGCTACCACCATAGTAGTTGCTCCATTGTTTGACTCCACTCGCGTTTAACTTAATCACCCAATAATCGCCACCAGCATGCCGACTCAAAATTGAATTTCGGTCTCCTTGTCCATTTGAAGCAGAGACATCTAAAACGCCCGATAATAAGTACCCGTCATCATTGGTTTGGATGATCGAATAGGGGGTGTCACTTCCTGCAAATCCAAAAGAATATTCCCAAATAATGGTGCCACTACTGTCCAGTTTTGAAACCCAAAAATCATCAAATCCTGCGTTTTCAGAGACTTCAAGATCATTGCTTTTGCTTTTTCCAATTACAGCATACCCATTATCTGAAGTTTGAATTAAATCAACTCCTCGATCGTCGTCACTTCCTCCATATGTTTTTTGCCACTGCAATTGATTGGTTGCGTCAAATTTCAGTAACCAATAATCGTAAGATTCGTTTGATTTATTTAGGACATCTCCGTCCATACTTTGGGCATGCCCTAAAATAGCATATCCACCGTCCGTTGTATTCACAACAGCTTGTGCGCTTTCATTTTTTGAACCTCCTAAGGTTGTTATAAAATCGATTTCTTTTTCTTGCCCATTAGGGATAGAGTTGTCATTGTCTTCTGAACAGTTTATAAAAAATAAAGCTACAAAAAACACTCCTAATAGTTGGTGTAAAAATAATTTATGCATAAAAAAATTATTCGCTTTTTCGAATGATAAACAAGCCGCGTTCGATATCACTAATCACAATGTTTCCACTTGTAAAAAATGGATAGACATTCCATACGCCGTTAAATGCAGCATTATCATTTTCGGGGTAGGTATCAAAAAATCCAATTTCCGTTAGTGAACCACTCCCAATTTGAGACAAGTCAAGAACACGAACTCCTGCGCGATAGTTGGCCAAAAAGTAATCATTTCCATTCGGATAGCCGTTATGATCGATCGCGGTTGTAGGACCAAGGTAATCAAAGTCAAATAAAGGGTTGTCTAAGTCCCTAAGGTCAAATACTAAGGTTCGAGTATTGTTTCCAAAATCTCTTTCATCAAGTTCGTCACCTACTATAAAATAGTTCAAATCTTCCGTAAACCATCCCTGATGCGTGTAGGAGGTATTGGGGTATGTAAGGGTTGAAATAATAAATGGATTTGCTTTGTCAGAGACATCTGCAATTACAACTTCATCTTCGTTACTACCTACTAATATTTCCTTTCCAGTATGATCGTTGTCTGGTCCTGTATAGGTAATTACTTGTACATCGTGAGAATAACCCCCAGCAGCAAATCCCCCTTCAGATACAGGCGAAGTTGGATTTTGGATGTTTATAAATAAGGCACCCCCAGAAAAAGGGCCGCTACGATTTGTTCCCACTACATAGGCATATCCAGAAGTTTCGTTGATAAAAATATTATGAGCACTTCCAAATTCTGTAAAGTGGAAGTCTGCAGTAAATATTTCTGGTGGACTAGCAACGGATCTTAAGCGAGTTAAATCAAAAACCTGCATGCCGTGACTGTTCGCTTCACTCACAATAAAGGCATGATTTTGATATACTTTGATATCTCTCCACGAGCTGTTTACGGTTGCCGTTGGGAGCACTCCTAAAAGAATAGGTGCAACAGGGTTGCTTATGTCCACAAAAGCGGCATGAGAATTGAGCCCTACGAGGGCATATTCTTTATTAGTTGTTGGGTCGGTCCAACCCCATGAATCATTTCCAGAAAGACTTCCTGTACCAGTAGGGGTCAAATCCTCTAATGACATATAACTCATAAGGTCATAGCCATCACAAGGATATATATCTGCCATTCCATTAATGCAAGGTGCCAATGGATCACAAACATCACCAATACCATCTCCATCGGAATCTAATTGGTCTGAGTTTGCCATTTCTGGACAGTTGTCTTCTGAGTCAATTATGCTGTCTCCATCCGTATCTGTATTATCTATCAAATCACAAGCATTTCCAATACCATCTCCATCGGAATCTTCTTGATTGGGATTGGCAATATCAGGGCAATTATCATAAGTGTTTATAATGCCATCTCCATCGGAATCTGTAGATACAGCTCCAATTGGTTCTGTGTTACAGGAGGTCGCTATTCCAACTATGATAAAAATGCAGAATAGTCGTAAAAAATGAGTATTCATAATATATAAATTTCGGCATGCTCTAGGAGCGTAATTTACGTTAAAAAATTATATATAAATAAAAATCAGTTGAATTAAGCGTCTTTTGTGTAAGAAATTCACCAAAAGCGTCTTATTTTTGCAGTATGATAGAAGATAAAAACCAAGAAAATACGCCCCTTAGTAGTCTAGGAGAGTTTGGATTGATAGAGCATTTAACCAAACAATTTACCGATAAAAACAGTTCCACGATTAAAGGAATTGGAGATGATGCCGCGATATTAGATTTTAAAAACAAATCGGTTGTGCTTACTACGGATTTATTGGTAGAAGGTGTTCATTTTGATTTGAGTTATATGCCCTTAAAACATTTGGGGTATAAAGCTGTGATGGTGAATCTCTCGGATGTCTATGCCATGAATGCAAATGCCACACAAATCACAGTTTCTGTGGCTGTTTCCAATCGATTTTCATTGGAAGCTTTGGAGGCATTATACGAAGGTATATACAAAGCCGCTAAGATTTATGGGGTTGACGTGGTTGGTGGTGATACAACCTCTTCTACAACTGGATTAATGATTTCTGTAACTGCTCTTGGAACCGTAGATTCGGATACTGTTGTTAAACGAAGTGGTGCACAACCAAATGATTTATTGGTTGTCAGTGGCGATCTTGGTGGTGCCTATTTAGGACTTCAAGTTTTAGAACGTGAAAAAGAAGTTTTTAAAGTAAATCCTAACAATCAACCAGACTTGGATGGGTACACCTATATCATTGAACGTCAATTGAAGCCCGAAGCTCGAAAGGATATTGTAAAGCTTTTGAAAGATTTGGAGGTTGTACCAACATCGATGATTGATATTAGTGATGGCTTGTCTTCAGAGATTCTTCATTTATGTAAACAAAGTGATGTTGGGTGTGATTTATATGAAGATAAAATTCCATTAGACCCGCAGGTGATTTCAACTTGTGAGGAATTTAATATAGACAGCACTACCATCGCCCTGAACGGGGGGGAAGATTATGAATTACTGATGACTATTTCTCAACAAGATTTTCCTAAAATTAAAGCCAACCCAAATTTAACGGTGATTGGTTATATGACCGAACCAAGTGTAGGGGTGAATTTAGTAACACGTGCCGAAACTAAAATTCCGTTAACAGCTCAAGGCTGGAATTCTTTAAGTTCAGATTCGGAAGTATAGAGGTTATTTCCAGCGTAAACTTTCAATAAAATGCATCAGATCTTTTTGAATGTAATTGATGGCTGGTAAGATAGAATCGTAGTTGGGTTTGGTCTCAAAATAAAGTGCCCCTGATATAAAATGTCTTGTATTGTCAGTCACATAAAACTGGGACTGGGATGCTACATTTCCTTTAAGGTCATAAAACATACCGTACAAATTTTGTTGTTTGTTTTCATACATCCGTTCTGATATTTCATCTGCTACTTGAAGGTGTTTTTTAGTCATTTCCCTTGCGTCTGAAATGTATTTTTCGAGGTTGTTATCTACTTTTTTATAATTGATAAAAACAGAGGCTTTTAATGTTGGATAGCGAAGAATAATCCCTTCGAGCATATTGTTTTTTTTAGAAACATTTAGTTGTGCGAGTTTGTTTTTTTCAAACTCAAAGGGGACTTCCAGTTCACTTTTAAGGTAGGTTGCTTTTGGGTAATCCAAACTCAAAAATGCTTTTGGTTTTGGCACATGAATTTCCTCGCAGGAAAAGCATATAAAAACACATAAAATAAAAGCGCAAGGTTTCATTATTTTTTAAGCGTTACTTTGAGTTGTTTGATGCGTTTATTATTGATTGCTTCAATAGTAAATTGATACGTTTTAAAAGTAATTATACTGTTTACTTTTGGAAAACTTTTCGAAATCTCAAGCACAAATCCTGCGAGGGTTTCTGCTTCTCCTTTTTCATTTTCAAAAATAGACTCATCCTCTAATTTGATAATTCTATAAAAATCTTTAAGCGTTGTTTTGCCTTCAAAAACATAATTATGACTATCGAGCTTTGAATAAATCAAATCATCGTCGTCAAACTCATCGCTTATGTCACCAACAATTTCTTCAATGACATCTTCCAGAGATACCACTCCAGAAGTTCCGCCATACTCATCGACTACAATAGCTAAATGAATTTTTTTCTCCTGAAACTCTACCATTAAATCATCTAGTTTTTTGTTTTCAGGCACAAAAAAGGGTGCTCTTAATAAGGTCGTCCAATCAAATTGCTTTTTATGTAGATGCGGTAATAAGTCCTTAACATATAATATCCCAACCACCGAATCAATAGTCTCGTTATAAACAGGAATACGAGAGTATCCATGTTTTACAATTTCCGTAATAATTGTTTTAAATTCAACCGACTGATCTAATGCAAATATATCAATGCGTGGACGCATAACTTGTTTTGTGTCAGTATTTCCAAACGATACAATTCCTTGTAATATTTTTTGTTCCTCTTGCGTTGTGTCATCTTCACTAGCAAGTTCAAGTGCTTGCGACAGATAATCAACATTAAGGTTGGATTTTTGTTTTCCTAATTTTTTATGAATCCCTAAAGTTACCTTTTGCATTGGAAGGCTAATAGGCGATATCACAACATCCAAGAACTTCAAAGGATACGCCATAAACTTTGAAAATTTCAAGTTATTTCTGTTAGCATATACTTTTGGTAAAATTTCTCCAATCAGTAAAATTAAGAATGTAATCAGGATCACCTCGATAAAAAATATGAAGTCAATTTTAAAAAAGCCCAAGTTGAGTTCTGAATACACCCCTCTAAATAACGTTTCGCTTAGAGAAGCAAATAATATAACGATGGCTATATTTATAAAGTTATTTGCGACCAATATTGTTGCTAATAATTTTTTTGGTTGTTTCAAAAGCTCAATAATAATCTCAAATGATTTTGATTTGCTGTCTTTTGCTTCATCCAAATCTTTTTGAGTCAGTGAAAAAATAGCCACTTCAGCTCCGGATATTAGTGCAGAACAGATTAAAAGCACAAGCAATCCAACGATGCCAGTAGTCAAAGTGCTGTCTAAAAGAGATATAAAACTAGGGGGTTCAGGATCCAATTATAGTGTGTTTTGTAAACGAATTAAAATGGTAAATCGTTTGGTTCTTCGTTGTTTTCAGTCGCCTTGGCAACTGTGACTTGCGGTGCTTGGTTTTCAGGTGCTAAAGTGTCATTTTTGGGTGTTAAAAACGTAAAATCAACACATTGAATTTCGGTCGAATACCGATCATTTCCTTTGTCATCCTGCCATTTCCTGGTTTTTAAACGGCCTTCAATATATACTTTATCCCCTTTGTTGAGGTATTTCTCACAAATCTCAGCGGCTTTATTTCGAACTACAATGTTGTGCCATTCCGTATTCGTGACCTTTTCATTCGTTTGTTTGTTAGTATAGCTTTCATTAGTAGCCAATGGAAAACGTCCTATACAGTTTTTATCATCAAAATAATGCATTTTTACAGCATCACCAAGATGACCAATGAGCATTACTTTATTTAAAGTTCCTGACATAATAGTTGATTTTTGAATGAATAAATTTGAAACAAAAATAATAACATAAAGATATCTAAAAAATGTAAAATCACAGGCCTAAATTTGAAAATTATTTATAAACCGTTCTATAACAGCGGGGACTGGGTAGCTTGTAATATCTGACCATTTCACAGCATTTTCAGGACTGTTTTTTGTCCGTAGAATCCAAAACTTCACATGTAACTCTTGGTGCGACAGTTTGTGAATAATATCCGAAGTGTTAAAAAGCAGGGCTTTTTCATAATGTATATTAATTTTATCTGACCCATCAAGATGAGCTAAAAACTCTTTTTCAGACATCGAGGAAGGTGTTTCAATTAGGGGAAATTGATACAGTTGTTGCCATATTCCTTTTTCTGTACGTCGTTCTAGATAGGTCTTTTGGTCGTCCGAATCAATTACTAAAAAATTAAAATACTTTTTAGTGACTTTTGTTTTTTTGAGTTTAACAGGTAATATTTTGACAGACCCAGTCGCATAGGCATTGCATGATGTTATTAATGGACATTCCTTGCAGTTAGGCGATTGAGGTTTGCATTGCTGCGATCCAAACTCCATGATAGCTTGGTTGTAATCCCCAAAATTAGAAAGGGGCAATAACGATTTAGCTAATGTTTTAAACTGTTTAATTCCTTCTGTGCTATTAATAGGTGTGTCAATTCCAAAATGCCGAGCCAAAACACGATAGACATTTCCATCGACAACAGCAACAGCTTCTTCATAACAAATAGAAGCGATTGCGCTGGCCGTATAGTCACCAACCCCTTTAAGGGTAAGTAGCGATTTATAATTTTTTGGAAACTCTCCATTTAAAGTTTCTGAGATGTATTTAGCAGTGAAATGTAAATTTCGAGCGCGCGAGTAATAGCCAAGTCCTTGCCACAAATTTAAAATTTCTGTTTCAGAAGCCTTGGCAAGTGCTTGTACAGAGGGGTAATTAGCCAAAAAAGCTTCATAATAAGGTTGACCTTGTTTAATTTGTGTTTGCTGTAAAATCACCTCTGACAACCATACATTATAAGGAATCTTGGAAGTACGCCAAGGTAAGTTCCTTTTGTTTGCTGAATACCAGCTTGTTAATGTTGAGGTGAAATTCATTTTAAAATTGGTTGAGCCACAAAAATAATCTTTTTAATATATTTAATTTTAATTCTTTAGGTTTGAAATATTGAATATAAAATACATATATTTGCAAGCCTATTAAAAAAACATTAATTTAAATAAGAAATAAAATGACTAAAGCTGAAATTGTAGCTAAAATTTCCAACGATTTAGGAATTGAAAAAGGAGATGTATTAGCAACTGTTGAATCTTTTATGAGCGAAGTTAAAGGATCGTTAGAGACTGGAGAAAATGTTTATTTAAGAGGATTTGGAAGTTTTATCATCAAAACTAGAGCTGAAAAAATTGGAAGAAATATTTCTAAGAATACCTCCATCAAAATACCGGCACATAATATTCCAGCGTTTAAACCTTCAAAAGTATTTGTTCAGGGAGTAAAATCGAAGGTTAAAGTAAGCTAAATTATTTATAAACTAATTTAAAAATCACATTTATGCCAAGTGGTAAAAAACGTAAAAGACATAAGGTAGCAACGCATAAGCGTAAAAAAAGACGTCGCGCTAACCGTCACAAGAAGAAATAAATTAAAAAAGTAGCACAGCTACTTTTTCAATTTATTATCAGAACGTTCTTTGATATCAAATTCATGCCAAAATTCAGTCACACCTTGCTGAATACATGAATTTACTGGATTAAATCCTGTCAAACCTTGGTGTTTAAACAGCTTTATTATTGTTTAAAACACCTAATGGATTATACTTTTGCAGTTATCTGCGAGAGTGAATCAAGAAAAATATTTTATAATCCATCTGTACATTCGTGTATAGATTAAAATTAACACCCATGAATAAAGAATTAATAATTCGATCAAATTCAGACAATGTTGATTTTGCCTTATTAAAAGATGGAAAACTAATTGAATTTCAAAATGACGAAGATAACAGCAAATTTTCTGTTGGCGATGTGTTTTTAGCCAAAGTAAGAAAGTCTGTTCCGGGTCTCAACGCTGCATTTGTTAATGTAGGGTATCATAAAGATGCATTTTTGCATTACCATGATTTAGGGCCTAAGCTTCCAACACTTATGAAATTCATGAAACGTGTAAGCACAGGTAAACTAAAAGATTACTCTTTAAAAAACTTTACTTTTGAAGAAGACATTAAAAAAGATGGTAGTATTGATTCTGTTATAAAATCAAATCAATCTATTTTGGTTCAAATTGTAAAAGAACCAATCTCCACAAAGGGACCTAGAATCAGTTCCGAAATTTCACTTGCTGGCCGCTATTTGGTACTCGTTCCTTTCTCAGACCGTATCTCAATTTCTCAAAAAATTGAAAGCAGATCCGAAAAAGAACGTCTAAAGCGTTTAGTAAGAAGCATTACTCCCAAAGGATTTGGGGTCATTATCAGAACCGTTGCTACAGATAAAAAAGTGGCCGAACTCGATAAAGACCTTCAAGACTTATATAAAAAATGGGAATCTATTTGTAAAGCAATTCCACGCGCCCATACGCCAAGTAAAGTACTCGGCGAAATGAATAAAGCGTCCTCTATTCTTAGAGATATTTTCAATGATACCTTTACAGGTATTACGGTGGATGACGATTTGCTTTATAATCAAATTAAAGATTATGTTCATGAAATTGCGCCTCACAAAGAGGCGATTGTGAAATACCACAATCCAAAAACACCCATTTTTGAAAAATTTGGGATCGAAAGACAAATTAAAACATCATTTGGAAAAACCGTGTCAATGGCGCGTGGAGCCTATTTAATTATAGAGCACACAGAAGCCTTACATGTGGTAGATGTCAATAGCGGAAATCGTTCAAGTAAAGAAAGAAATCAAGAAGCAACGGCTTTAGAAGTTAATATTCTCGCTGCAACCGAACTCGCACGCCAATTTAGATTGCGTGATATGGGTGGTATTATTGTGGTGGATTTTATTGATATGAACAAAGCAGAGAATCGCAAAAAACTCTTTGATCATCTTAGAAATGAGATGAAAGACGATAGAGCCAAACACAAAATATTACCTCCAAGCAAGTTTGGGTTAATTCAAATCACAAGACAACGTGTTCGACCAGAAATGAACATTAAAACCAAGGAAGCAAATCCTAATGGTTCTAATGGCGCTGAAGTAGAAGCACCAATTGTTTTGATTGATAAAATTAATCATCAGCTGGATCAAATTATGAAAAAAGGCTATAAAAAAGTGACTTTAAACACACACCCTTTTATAGCAGCCTTTATTACAAAAGGCTTCCCATCCATACGTACAAAATGGTATTTTGAACATAAAAAATGGGTTAAAATTATGCCTAGAGATGCTTACACATATCTGGAGTTTCGTTTTAAAAACGAAAATGGCAAAACCATTAAACTGTAAAAAAAGCCCCGCTTAGCGGGGCTTTTTTTTTGGAGTTTTTTTAAAAATTAACTTAGATAATCGTGGACTGTCCCAAATGCATATTTGTAAAATTCAGATTGGAATCGTCTGGGTTGTTAATATAGTCTTCAATAAAATCACCAACTTTAGAGGTTGTGATATTATCAAATTTAGTATTCAAATCGGGTGTTGTAATGTTGAGTTGTAATGATTTCTCAACGGCTGTTCGTATCAATTCAGCTTCTTTGAAAAGCTCAAAATGATCCAGTAACATTGCTGCAGATAAGATGGATGCAATTGGATTTGCAATTCCTTTACCCTCGGCTTGTGGATAGGAGCCATGAATGGGCTCAAACATCGAATGTTTGTCACCAACAGATGCAGATGCCAACAGTCCTATAGAACCGCCAATAACACTTGCTTCATCGCTAATGACGTCTCCAAACAAGTTTTCGGTCAAGATCACATCAAACTGTGTGGGGTTTAAAATCATTTGCATGGCTGCATTGTCAACAAATAAGAAATCGAGTTCAATTTCTGGGTAGTCTTTCGCAATTTCACCCACTACTTTTCGCCATAGACGCGAGGTTTCTAAGACGTTTGCTTTGTCAATCAAGGTCACTTTTTGGCGTCTAGATTTTGCCGCAACAAAAGCCAAACGAGCAATGCGCTCAATTTCGTGGCGTGAGTACTCACACAAATCCGAAGCGGTATTGCCATCGGCACTGAGTTTCTTTTCTCCGAAATAAATACCTCCTGTTAATTCTCGGTAAATACTGATATCAGTTCCTTGAATCCGATCTTTCTTTAAAGGCGATTTGTTTAGTAAGGTGTCGTAGGCTTTAACGGGCCTAACATTTGCATACAAGCCCAGTTCTTTACGAAGCTTTAGAAGTCCTTGTTCTGGACGTACTTTTGCCGAGGGGTCGTTGTCGTACTTTGGGTGGCCAATGGCACCAAATAAAATAGTGTCATTAGCTTTACAAATGTCGAGTGTGCTTTCTGGAAGTGGGTCTCCAACTTGATCAATAGCGGTTGCACCTACGGGTGCAGGGGTAAATTTAAAATTGTGATCAAAATTGACCGCAATTGCTTCTAATACTTTTACAGCTTGTTCCGTGACTTCGGGTCCAATGCCATCTCCTGATAATACAGCGATTTTTAAGTTCATATCAATCCGTTTTTTGAAGCTCAAATGCTTCGATAAGTTCTTTTTTACTTAATAAATAATCAATGTCATCGTAGCCATTAATCATACATGTTTTTTTGTAAGGATCAATCTCAAAAGATTCTTTGAGATCCGTTCCTTTGATGCTGATGGTTTGTGTTTCTAAATTGACTTCAAATTGGGTGTTTGCATCGGTTTCAATGGCAGCAAATAGGGCACTTAAAAACGATTCAGAAACCTGAACAGGAAGCAATCCATTGTTCAAGGCATTTCCTTTAAAAATGTCTGCAAAAAAACTAGAAACAATGACTTTAAATCCATATCCAACAAGCGCCCATGCGGCATGTTCACGACTGGATCCACAACCAAAATTATCGCCTGCAATTAAAATACTTCCAGAATAAATAGGGTTGTTTAGCGTAAACTCTGTATTTAGATTTCCCGATTTATCAAAACGCCAATCTCTAAAAACATTGTCTCCAAATCCTTTTTTGTCAGTCGCTTTTAAAAACCGTGCTGGTATGATTTGATCGGTATCTACATTTGCAATGTTTAATGGAACTGCTTGAGTTGTGTGTGTGGTAAATTTTTCCATTAATTTAATTGTTTTGTGATGTCAATAATTTTTCCTTCAATAGCGGTTGCAGCAGCTACTAAAGGACTTGCTAATATGGTTCTTGAACCTGGGCCTTGACGGCCTTCAAAGTTTCGGTTTGAAGTAGAAACGCAATATTCATTTTGTGGAATCTTATCGTCATTCATTGCCAAACAAGCGGAACATCCGGGTTGTCTTAACTCAAAACCAGCAGCATTGAAAATGTCTTTTAATCCTTCGTTTATAATTTGAGTTTCGACTTGTTTACTCCCAGGAACCAACCACGCTGTTACATTGTCTGCTTTTCGTTTTCCTTTCACATAATCGGCTGCCACTCTAAAGTCTTCAATTCTTGAGTTTGTACAACTTCCAATAAATACAAAATTTATGGGGGTGTCAATCAAGGATTTCCCAGCTTCAAAATTCATATAGTCTAAAGACTTCTTAAAAGATGGATCGTTATCAACAGGAATTGTTTCCGAAATTTTAATTCCCATTCCTGGGTTTGTCCCGTAAGTGACCATCGGTTCAATATCCTCAGCATCAAAATAATATTCTTTATCAAAAACTGCACCTTCATCTGTTGGAAGTGTTTTCCAATAGGCTACTTTGGCATCAAAAGCGTCCTTTTTAGGAGCAAATTCACGGTCTTTAACATACTCAAAAGTGGTGGCGTCTGGCGCAATCATTCCACCTCTGGCCCCCATTTCAATGCTCATATTACAGACAGTCATTCGGCCTTCCATGCTCATGTTTTCAAAGACATCTCCAGCGTATTCACAAAAATAACCAGTTCCAGAATTGGTGCCCAATTTAGAAATGATATAGAGGATGACATCTTTTGGAAGCACTCCATTTTTGAGTGTTCCATTGACGGTAACACGCAAGCTTTTTGGCTTTGTTAACAACAGACATTGACTTGCAAATACTTGAGCTACCTGACTGGTTCCAATTCCAAAAGCGATGGTTCCAAACGCCCCGTGTGTAGAGGTGTGACTGTCACCACAAACCATGGTCATCCCTGGTTGAGTGATGCCTAATTCTGGTGCCATGACATGAACTATCCCATTGTATTTATGTCCTAATTCATACAGCGTAATATTGTTTTTTTTGCAGTTTTCGGAGAGTTGAGCAAGTTGTTTTCTCGATAATTCGTCTCTCACAGGCAAGTGTTGGTCTAATGTTGGAGTATTGTGATCGGCTGTGGCAACAATCTGGTTGGGTCGAAATACAGGAATCTTTCTATCAGCCAATTCATTAAATGCTTGTGGACTGGTCACTTCGTGTATTAAGTGTTTGTCAATGTATAAAATTTGAGGTCCGTCTTGAATTGAATCAACGACATGGGCGTCCCAAACTTTATCAAATAAGGTTTTTTTCATAATGAAAAGGATTCGATTTATTTGTAAATCTTACTAGTTTCTATAATTTGATGAATATCGGTATCTAAAACTTCTTTTTTAGTATCTGCAAACTTTAAGAATTCTGCATAAACAATATCGAGTTCAAGTTTTGTAAGTTCTACTCCAACATTTTTAGCTCTGTAAGCTAAAGCTGCACGACCACTTCTAGCCGTAAGCACAATGGCAGATTCTGTAACTCCAACATCTTTAGGATCGATAATTTCATAAGTCTCACGATTTTTAATCACTCCATCTTGATGAATTCCTGAGCTGTGTGCAAAAGCATTGGCACCTACGATCGCTTTGTTTGGTTGGGTATAAATTCCCATACTTTCAGAGACTAATTGGCTGATGCCATATAACATTGTCGTGTTAATATTTGTGTCTAAATTCAAATAAGGATGCTGTTTCAAAATCATGACGACTTCTTCCAAAGCGGTATTTCCAGCACGCTCTCCAATTCCGTTTATCGTGCATTCTATTTGTCTGGCACCATTTACGATTCCTTCAATAGAATTCGCAGTAGCGAGTCCTAAATCATTGTGACAATGGCAAGAGATGACGGCCTTATCAATTCCTTTCACATTTTCTTTTAGGTACTTAATTTTAGCTCCGTATTCTTGTGGTAAACAGTAGCCTGTAGTATCGGGAATATTCAATACTGTGGCACCCGCTTTGATGACCGCTTCACAAACTCGTGCTAAATAGTCATTATCCGTCCGTCCAGCATCTTCAGCATAAAACTCAACATCTTCTACAAAAGATTTCGCATATGAAACGGCTCTTACTGCGCGTTCAATAATGGCATCTTTATTGGATTTAAATTTATGAATAATATGAGAATCGGAAGTTCCAATCCCTGTATGGATTCTGGGTTTTTTGGCATATTTAAGTGCTTCAGCAGCAACTTTAATATCGTTTTCTACCGACCTTGTTAATCCACATACAGAGGCATTTGTCACGATTTTTGAAATTTCCTCAACGGATTTAAAGTCTCCGGGGCTTGATACAGGAAACCCTGCCTCAATAATGTCAACACCTAATAAATCAAGCTGTTTTGCAATAATTATTTTTTGCGCTGTATTGAGCTTACAACCAGGAACTTGCTCGCCATCGCGAAGCGTTGTGTCAAAGATTTGGATTTGTGTGTTAGACATTTCTTAAGAATATATTTTTGTATTGTAATACGAATTTATATTTTGGTTCTTTCAAATGAGGCGTTTATCACATTCTTTTTACGATGTATAACTCTGCCTTATGCTAATTAAGGGGCTAATATACAACATTATATGTCAATATTTATACTATGACTAAAGAGCAAAAAGATAATTTATTTGTGCTGATAAAGTCGTTGTCCAAATCTGAAAAAAGACAATTTAAACTTTATGTGGGTCGAATTGGCGTTAATGAAGATTCCAAATTTTTATTGCTCTTTACGGTTTTGCAAAAACTAAAGATATATGATGAAGCGGCGATTTTGAAACACGGGTTTGTTAAAAAAGAGCAGTTATCAAATCTTAAAGCCCATTTGTATAAGCAGATATTGATTAGTTTGCGATTAAATCCATCCCATCAAAATATTAGAATTCAGATTCGAGAACAATTAGATTTTGCAACTATTTTATATCATAAAGGTCTTTACACCCAAAGTTTAAAAATATTGGACAAAGCCAAATCTTTAGCGGTTGCAAATGAAGAAAAAAATATAGCTTATGAGATTATTGAGTTGGAAAAAGTAATTGAAGGTCAGTACATCACTCGAAGTATTAGTAACAGAGCCGATGAATTAACGGTTCAAGCTCAAGAGCTAAGTCAGCAAAACTTATTAGCAAGTCAACTGTCGAATTTATCTCTTCAATTGTATGGTGAGTTTTTGAAAACGGGTTTTGTAAAACAAGCTTCAGAACATGAAAAAATTACTAAATATTTTAACGATCGGTTGCCAGAGTATAAAATTTCTGAACTTGGTTTTAGAGAGAAATTATGGCTCTACAAGTCCTATTTATGGTACAGTTTTTTAATTCAAGATTTCTTAGGTTGTTATAAATACTCTAAAAAATGGGTAAATCTTTTCCATGAACACCCGGGAATGATTAAGTTAAACCCTGTCTTTTTTCTGAATGGATATCAAAATTTATTAGAAGCTTTATTTTTTATAAAAAACCATCAAAAGTTTAAAGAAACTCTTACAAGACTCGTAGAGATCACTAAAGAAGAGGGGTTTCCTAAAGACGATAATGTACAGAGCCTTACGTTTTTGTATGTGGGGTCCAATAAATTTAATGCCCATTTTATGGAAGGCACTTTTAAAGAGGGTCTGCCATTAATTCCTGAGATTCTAGAGGGAATTGAAAAACACAAAACACGTATTGATGAACACCATGTGATGGTGTTTTATTATAAAATTGCGAGTTTGTACTTTGGGATTGGTGAACATCAAAAATGTATTGATTTTTTAGATAAAATTATCAGTAATAAATCTCTTCAAATGCGTGAAGACCTTTTGTGTTTTTCACGAATTTTAAATTTAGTTGCACATTACGAAGCTGGTTTGGATTACAATTTGGAGTCGTTGATTAAAAGTACCTACAAATTCTTGATTAAAATGGAAGATTTGTATTTGGTGCAAAAGGAAATGATTAAGTTTTTAAAACAATTAGGAGACATCTATCCGCAAGAAATTAAAGCTGCATTTAAAGAGTTACATGCCAAACTTAAAGCATTAGAAGACGATCCTTATGAAAGACGTGCCTTTTTGTACTTGGATATTTTATCATGGCTAGAAAGTAGAATAGAAAATAAATCGGTAGAATCCGTTATTAGACGAAAATTTTTATCTTTAAATAAAAATAATTAATTTTAACCGAAAATAATTTGGTTATTATAATTTTATTATTGAATATTTGCACCAACAAAGTTCAATAGCTTACTGAGATGTTATCAAGAAAGGTGGAGGGACTAGACCCGCTGAAGCCTTAGCAACCCTTTATATTCATAAAGTAGGTGCTAAATTCTACTTGATTTTTGATTCATTTATCGAAAATCAGATAGATAACTAAACGTAATTACTATTCTGTAATTATGATTTCTTTATAACATTTTTCTAATAAGTACACTTTTTAAAAAAGTGCATTTGACTTTTGGTTTAATTAATGTATTAACTCAAAACAACTAGAAAAATGAGTACTCAAAAATTCGCAACTCAAGCGTTGCACGCCGGACACAATGTGTCAGAAAATGGAGGCACAAGAGCCGTTCCTATTTATCAATCTACAGCCTATGTATTTAACAATTCAGACCATGCAGCAAATTTATTTGCACTTGCGGAGCCAGGAAATATTTATACACGTATAAATAATCCTACAAACGATGTTTTAGAACAGCGTTTGGCAGCCTTAGAAGGTGGTATCGCAGCAGTGGTTACCGCTTCAGGAACCGCAGCCATTGCAACCAGTCTTTTGACCTTGCTTAAAGCAGGCGACCATATTGTGGCATCCAGCAGTTTATACGGTGGGACTTATAACCTGTTAAGCGTCACGCTACCAAGACATGGGATTACAACCACCTTTGTAGATCCTTCAAATCCAGAAAATTTTAAAACAGCTGCACAAGAAAACACAAGAGCCTTTTTTATTGAATCTCTTGGAAATCCAAAACTGGATGTCCTTGATATTGAAGCAATTTCTAAAGAAGCAAAAGCCTACAAAGTTCCTTTAATTGTAGATAATACAGTAGCCACTCCTTATTTATTAAATCCAATTGCTCATGGTGCAAATATTGTAATTCAATCCTTGACTAAGTATATCAATGGAAATGGAACAGCTTTGGGTGGTGCGATTATCGATGCTGGAACCTTTGATTGGGGAAGTGGAAAATTCCCAGAATTTACAGAGCCTTCTCCAGGGTATCATGGTCTTGTTTATAACGAGGTGATTGGTGCAGCATCCTTTATTGCTAAAGTAAGAATTGAAGGATTAAGAGATTATGGTGCCGCTTTAAGTCCGTTTAATGCATTTCAAATTATACAAGGCTTAGAAACGTTAGAAATCAGAATTAAAAAGCACAGTCAAAACGCATTAGAACTTGCGCAATGGTTACAAAAACAAGAAGATGTAGAATGGGTAAATTACCCAGGATTGGAGTCAAGCCCTTATAAGGCACTTGCGGATAAATATTTGCCAAACGGTCAAAGTGGTATTGTAACTTTTGGTGTCAAAGGAGGTTTTGAAGCTGCTAAAACCATTGCAGATACTACCAATTTATTCTCATTATTGGCAAACATAGGAGATACAAAATCGCTAATTATTCACCCTGCAAGTACAACGCATCAACAATTGAACGATGCTGCACAAGAAACAACAGGTGTAACAAAAGATTTGATTCGTTTATCGGTTGGTCTTGAAGATGTCGAGGATTTAAAATCAGATTTGACAGAAGCGTTTAAAGCTGTTAAAACTGTTTTAGCATAATTTTTTAAGAGACCCCAATGAGTGCGCTACAAAACATAAGCCTTAATTATATAACCAAATCTGGTAAGACAACTGAGATAGTGCTGTCTTACCAGCAATTTGGGAAGCCCTTACATGAGGCGCCTATTGTGATGATCAATCATGCACTTACGGGCAACTCTAATGTTACGGGAGAAGGCGGATGGTGGAATCCAATTGTGGGTCCAAATAAAGTTATAGATACCAATGTATTTACGGTTTTAGCCTTTAATATTCCAGGCAATGGACACGATCAAGTTTCAAATAATCTGGTAGAAAATTATAAAGATTTTACTGCACGTGATATCGCTGAAATTTTTGCGAAGGCTTTAGACCATCTAAAAATCACTCAACTTTTTGCAGTCATAGGAGGTTCTGTAGGAGGCGGATTGGCGTGGGAACTCGCAGCGCTCAAACCAACATTAATAGAACATCTTATTCCTATTGCATCCGATTGGAAATCTACCGATTGGTTAATCGCCAATTGCTACATACAAGAACAAATATTAAATAATTCCTCACAGCCTTTGATAGATGCACGCATGCACGCCATGTCGCTCTACCGAACTCCAGAATCTTTTAAGGCAAAATTTGATCGCATCTTACAAAAAGAAGAAAATGTATTTGCTGTCGAAAGTTGGTTAAATTACCACGGAAATGTACTCAACAATCGGTTTCAATTGGCTGCTTATAAAATGATGAATCAAGTTTTAAAAACAATTGATATCACTCAAGGAAGTAACGATTTTGTTGAAGTCGCGTCAAAAATAAAATCTAAGATTCATATTGTGACGATCAACTCTGATTTGTTTTTTAAAGCCAAGGAAAATTGGGATACCTATGTAGATTTAAAGCCCCACAAAGACACGGTTTCAATATCAGAAATTCAATCGATTCATGGTCATGATGCCTTTTTAATTGAATACGATCAACTTGAAGCCATATTAGAAACTATTTTTAAACCTCAAGAAGTGTTTTGAGGATTTCTTAATCAATCCCAAATTTATTACAAATACAAATGAGTCACAAAAAATTTGAAACTAATGCCATACGCCAACAGCTAAGTCGCACCCCCTACGGCGAACATTCATCTCCTTTGTTTTTAACATCCAGTTTTGTTTTTGAGGATGCAGAACATATGCGCGCATCCTTTGCTGAAGAAAACGATCAAAACCTGTACAGTCGGTTTTCAAACCCAAACACCACAGAGTTTATTGATAAAGTTGTGACGATGGAAGGTGCCGAAGCAGGGTTTGCCTTTGCTTCTGGAATGGCAGCTGTGTTTTCAACCTTTGCCGCTTTATTAAATTCAGGAGATCATATTGTGTCTTGCCAATCTGTTTTTGGTTCTACACATGCATTGTTTACCAAATTTTTTCCAAAATGGAATATTGAAACCTCTTATTTTAAAGTAGATCAGTTAGAGACTCTCGAAAGTCTGATTCAACCCAATACGAAAGTTATTTATGCCGAAAGTCCTACAAATCCTGCAGTCGATATTTTGGATTTAGAAGCTTTAGGCAACATCGCTAAAAAACACAATTTAATACTTATAGTCGATAACTGCTTTGCATCGCCTTACCTACAAAACCCTATCAAATTCGGTGCAGATTTGGTCATCCATTCCGCCACTAAATTAATGGACGGCCAAGGAAGGGTTTTAGGAGGTGTTACCGTAGGAAATGCCGAATTGATACATCAAATTTATTTGTTTTCACGAAATACAGGACCGGCACTCTCTCCTTTTAATGCGTGGGTACTTTCGAAGAGCTTAGAGACTTTAGGAGTCCGTGTCGATCGCCATTGTAAGAATGCATTAAAAGTGGCTAAATTTTTAGAAAAACACCCCAAAGTGAGTGTTGTAAAATACCCATTTTTAAAATCGCATCCACAGTATGAAATTGCTAAAAAACAGATGCGAAAAGGAGGCAATGTTGTTTCCTTTGAAATTAAAGGAGGCATAAGAGCAGGACAAACCTTTTTGAATAAAATCAAACTCTGTTCGCTCTCGGCTAACTTAGGAGATTCTAGAACAATTGTTACGCATCCGTCCTCAACAACACACAGTAAATTGTCTGAAGAGGATCGATTGGAAGCAAGTATTACAAACGGACTCATTAGGGTTTCTGTAGGACTGGAACATCACAAGGATATTATAAACGATTTAAATCAAGCATTAGGTTAATCAGTGCCACTGATTAGTAAATAGATAAAACAGTACAAAGTGATTTTAAATAAAATTTTCAGACCCAAATCAACTCTAAAAAACCAATCTCAAGGAGTTGCAGATAATGTAAAAAGAAGCCTCCTAAAAACCATAAGTTGGAGAATCATAGGAACGCTTGATACCATCCTAATTTCTTGGGCAATTACAGGAGCATTAAGCCTAGCATTCTCCATAGGATTTATAGAATTAGTCACCAAAATGCTGCTTTATTTCTTTCACGAAAGAGCTTGGGCTAAAATAAAATGGGGACGTCAATAATAGATTATGGATATAGAAAAAATAAATAAAGAACTCGCTACCAAAACACCTACTGAGATTGTAGAATGGGCACTTAACAATGCGCAATCACCGGTAGTAACCACAAATTTTAGACCCTATGAGTCAGCGATTTTACACCTCGTTACACAGCGAAGTCCCTCAATAAAAGTCATTTGGTGCGATACGGGCTACAATACATCTAGTACCTATAAGCACGCCGAAGAATTAACGGATGCATTAAACTTAAACATTCAGTTATATATTCCAAAACAAACAGCAGCACATCGCGATGTGGTGTTGGGAATCCCACAAGTAGAAGATCCAAAACATCAATTATTTACGGAACAAGTAAAACTAGAACCTTTTAAACGCGCAATGGCAGCACACAAACCCGATGTGTGGTTTACCAATCTTAGAAAAGGACAAACAGCTTTTAGGAACAGCATAGGAGTCGTATCTCGCAGTGCCGATGGCATATTAAAAGTCAGTCCATTTTATCACTTTTCCGATAAAGAATTGGACCAATACCTAAAAAATCATGACTTGCCAAATGAGTTCAATTACTTTGATCCAACCAAACAATTAGATAATAGAGAATGTGGTTTACATAATTAAAAACAATAAAATGAAAGATACATCCCATATTAATCCGCTCGAAAATGAAGCCATCTATATCTTTAGGGAAGTGGTTGCACAGTTTGAAAATCCTGTGTTATTATTTTCTGGAGGAAAAGATTCCATCACCTTAGTAAGATTAGCTCAAAAAGCATTTTATCCGTCTAAAATCCCCTTTCCTTTGCTTCATATTGATACAGGTCACAACTTCCCAGAAACCATTGAATTCAGAGATCGATTAACTGAAGAATTAGGGTTGGAATTGATTGTAAGAAATGTACAAGATGCTATCGATCAAGGCAAAGTAAAAGAAGAATCGGGACGCTATTCCAGTCGGAATGTTTTGCAAACCACCACTTTGCTAGATGCGATTGAAGAATTTAAATTTGATGCGTGTATTGGAGGTGCCAGACGCGATGAAGAAAAAGCCAGAGCGAAAGAACGCGTTTTTTCTATTCGAGATGATTTTGGACAATGGGACGAAAAAAATCAACGCCCAGAACTGTTTGATATGCTCAATGGGCAAATCGAATTAGGTCAAAATGTACGGGTCTTTCCAATCTCAAATTGGACAGAACTCGACGTTTGGTCCTATATTGAACGCGAAAAAATCGAAATTCCATCCATCTACTTTGCACACCTTCGGAAAACATTTATAAGAGACGGCATGATTTGGACCAATGACGATGCCATTGTTTTTAGAGATGAAGATGAAGTTGTTGAAGAACGCCTCATCCGATTCAGAACCGTGGGAGACATGAGTTGTACAGCGGCTGTGCTATCCTCTGCAAGCGATATTTCATCAGTAGTTCAAGAAATTAGAGACTCTAGTATCTCAGAACGGGGCGCCAGAATTGATGACAAACGCTCTGAAGCAGCCATGGAAAAACGAAAACAACAAGGTTATTTTTAACCGCATATCAAAAAATAAGTAACCAAAAAATTATACCCATTAAGAGTTTATAAAAAGTATATGGAAGTTCTAAAAATAGCAACAGCAGGAAGTGTCGATGACGGTAAAAGTACGCTTATAGGAAGATTGCTCTATGACACAAAATCGCTGACAAGTGATAAAATTGAAGCCATCGAAAAAACAAGTAAACAAAAAGGATATGACTACTTAGATTTTTCCCTTGCCACTGACGGTCTTGTGGCCGAAAGAGAACAAGGCATAACAATCGATGTGGCTCACATCTATTTTTCAACCACTAATAAAAGTTATATTATAGCGGATACCCCAGGGCATGTAGAATACACAAGAAACATGATTACGGGTGCATCCACATCTCAAGCAGCCATCATTCTTATAGACGCCAGAAAAGGAGTGATTGAGCAAACCAAACGCCACTTTTTTATCAATAATTTATTGCGTGTAAAGGAAATTATTGTCGCAATTAATAAAATGGATTTAGTGAATTTTTCTGAAGATACGTATAACACCATAAAATCAGATTTTGAGCAATTATTAAAAGAGCGCGATTATCAAGATCAACGCATTACGTTCATTCCAGTGAGTGCATTAAAAGGCGATAACATCGTTCATAACTCAGAAACAATGAATTGGTACAAAGGCGAAACGCTTCTGGAACACTTAGAAGCCCTAGACTTTAAAGACATTTATAATGTAGGAACGCCAAGGTTTCCAGTACAGTCTGTCATCCGTCCAAAAACAGAAGAATTTCATGACTTTAGAGGCTATGCAGGAAAAGTGTACGGCGGAGAACTCAGTATTGGCGATACAGTTTTGGCACTGCCTTCTAAAATTAAAACCAAAATCCAATCCATCTACTTTTACGATCAAGAAGTACAAACAGCTTCAAGAAGATCCTCTGTTACAATCACTTTAGAAGATGATATAAACATCAGTAGAGGCGATATGATTACAAAACCCGATAACCCTCCAGTGGTTGACAAACAATTCACCGCAAAAATAGCATGGATGGATCAGGAAACTTTAAATGTAGGCAACAAATATGTCATTCAACACGGAGTCAATAAAGTGTTGGCAAAAGTAGATCGTATTCACCATACCATTAAAACAGATTTTTCAGGAGTTACTGAAGACGTTGAGCAGTTAGATTTAAACGATATCGCACTTGTCTCTTTTAAACTCAACAAGCCTATTTTCTATGATGCCTTTAAAAATCATAGAACCAATGGATCTTTTATCATCATTGACCCCCAAACAAATACCACTGCTGGTGCAGGATTCATTCAATAAGAAAAAATAATGCAAAGTTTTAGAACTGAAATAGAAAACCCAATTGTCGAAAAAGATATCATTGAATTGGCTCAAAAAATTGAGCAATTTAAAGATGGAAAAATTGATGAAGAAAAATTCAGAAGCCTACGTCTTGCGAGAGGCGTCTATGGACAACGCCAACAAGGCGTTCAAATGATTCGCATAAAAATTCCGTATGGGAAACTATCGAGTCATCAATTGCGTCGTATCTCGGAAGTCTCCGACGAATATTCTCGTGGACGTCTTCATATTACAACCCGTCAAGACCTTCAAATTCATTATGTCGATTTGAACCGTACCCCTGAACTGTGGGCAGAATTAGAACGCGATGAGGTCACCTTAAGAGAAGCTTGCGGAAATACCGTTAGAAATGTCACCGCTTCCGAAACAGCGGGTTTTGATGTTGATGAACCTTTTGATGTGTCGCCTTATGCCGATGCACTTTTTAAATTCTTTTTGAGAAATCCAATTTGTCAAGAAATGGGTCGAAAATTCAAAGTCTCTTTTTCATCTTCCGATTCAGACACGGGCCTGTCTTATATTCATGATTTGGGCTTTATTGCAAAAATCGAAAATAACGTGAGAGGGTTTAAAGTGATGATTGGTGGCGGATTGGGATCTCAGCCACGTCATGCGGATACCCTTTATAACTTTTTGCCATCCGATAAAATCATTCCTTTAATGGAAGGGGTTCTACGAGTTTTTGACCGTCATGGCGAACGTAAAAGCCGCTCAAAAGCCCGCATGAAATTTCTTCTAAAATCGATTGGTTTGGAAGCATTTAAAGCACTCATAGAAACAGAACAAAAAGCTATTGAGCAACAAAGTGTTCCCGTAAATCATGAAAACTTTCCAATATCTAAACCCGTAAAAATTGAAGCTCCAACAGTTGATATTAAAGATAAAAAGACTTTTGAATTATGGAAATCAACCAACGTAATCTCACAAAAACAAACTGGCTATAAAGCCATTGGAATTAAAGTATTACTCGGCGATTTTTATACCGACAAAGCAAGAGCATTGGCAGATTTGGTCGAAACCTATGCGGCAGGTGAATTGCGTTTGACCTTACGTCAAAACATAGTCATTCCCTTTGTCAGAGAAGATTTAATCCCCGTTGTTTATACCGAATTAGAAAAACTTGGATTTACTGAAGTAGGGTACAATAAAGCCGTTGACATCACAGCATGTCCTGGGACAGACACCTGTAATTTAGGGATTTCAAGCAGTACAGGAATTGCACGAGAACTAGAAACAGTCATTAAAACAGAATATCCTACATATCTAAACAATAAAGATTTAGTGATTAAAATTAGTGGATGTATGAATGCTTGTGGACAGCACAACATGGCCAATATTGGGTTTCAAGGGATGTCAATAAAAACCAAAGATAAGTTCGTTGCTCCCGCACTTCAAGTCTTATTAGGCGGTGGAAATTCAGGAAATGGAATCGGTCGATTTGCAGATAAAGTGATCAAAATTCCTAGCAAACGAGGACCAGAAGCCTTGCGATTGATCCTTGATGACTATCAACTGAACTCGGATCAAAAAACATTTTATGACTATTATGCCATTCAGGGCGAAAAATATTTTTACAACCTATTGAAGCCGCTTTCAGAGAGTACAAATTTAAAGACGGAAGATTATATCGATTGGGGGGCAAAGCAGCCCTATCAAAAAGCCATTGGAGTTGGCGAATGTGCAGGAGTTGTCATCGATTTAATTTCTACACTTTTTTTAGAAAGTGAAGAAAAAATCTCCAATGCTCGTGCCGATTTTGAATCAAAAGCCTACAACAACGCCATCTATTTTGCGTACAGTTCCATGGTAAATTCTGCGAAAGCACTTTTATTATCAAAAAGCCATTCAACAAATACACAAGCCTCAATTATCAGTCAATTTGATGAGGTATTTGTTTCCACAAATCTAATCTCGTTAGGATCTACGTTTGCAGAGCTTATTTATCAAATCAATAAAAATGAACCTACCGAGTCATTTGCTAAGAATTACATTAATACAGCAAACGCATTTTTAACGACCGTAAAAGAATTTAGAAAAAATGATCTGGACACTTAAATCTATCGAACGGGTGTCTCGACGCCCAAAATTGACGGTTGTAGGGGCAGGACCTGGCGATCCAGAATTGATCACTTTGAAAGCCATCAAATCCATCAGTACCGCCAATGTTATTTTATACGACGCACTCGTAAACAGTGAGCTTTTGAAATACGCCTCGTCTATTTCTGAGAAGATTTTTGTGGGAAAACGTCGGGGTTGCTATTCCTATCAACAAGAACAAATCAACGATTTGATCGTTGCCAAAGCACAGCGTCATGGGCATGTGGTGCGACTTAAGGGAGGTGACTCTTTTGTGTTTGGACGGGGTTCAGAAGAAATTGAATTTGCACAACAACATAACTTGCAAACGGAAGTAGTACCAGGTATATCCTCTGCATTGGCAGTGCCCGCCAGTCAAGGAATCCCCTTAACAATGCGCCACGTTTCTGAAAGTTTTTGGGTCATCACAGGCACTACCAAAACCCACCAACTTTCCTCCGACATTCGGATCGCAGCACAATCAACTGCGACCATTGTTATATTAATGGGGATGGGAAAGTTAAGTCAAATTGTAAACGTCTTTTCTCAAGCAGGAAAAGAAGCCACCCCCGTTGCCATCATACAGAATGGAACGACAGATCGTGAAAAATCAGGCTTTGGAACAATTCAAACAATCGAGTCCGTTGTAGCTGAAAAACAATTAAGCTCTCCAGCAATCATTGTGATTGGAGAAGTCGTTTCTAACCGAGTTCAACTAGCTTCTCTCTCAAAAGAAGTTCAAACCTACTCTTTATCTCAGAACTAATGGAATCTAGAAACAACCTATACCCAATATTTCTGAAAGCAAAGGCACTTCATGTGCTTATTGTTGGAGGTGGAAATGTGGCAGAAGAAAAATTACATTTTTTGTTAAAATCGAGCCCAGATGCAAAAGTAACGATCGTCTCTCCAATGTTTAGAGAAGGGACACTTGCTTTAGCCAAACCTTTTGATGTTGAGTTAATTTATGACTCCTATAATAATTCATTTCTTAAAGGAAAACATCTGGTAATAGCAACAACCGATGTTCCAGACGTTAATGTGGAAGTTTATAACGATTGCAAAGCCCAACATATTCTAGTCAATGTTGCAGATAATCCACCCTATTGTGATTTTTATATGGGGGGAATTGTCACTAAAGGGCATGTAAAAATTGCCATTTCAACCAATGGACAATCGCCTACAACAGCAAAAAGATTGCGTCAATTTTTTGAAGATGTTGTCCCAGAAAACGTGGACGATTTAGTTCAAAATTTAAACGAATTTAGAAAAACAATTAAAGGCGATTTTGAACAAAAAGTTCAAACGCTTAATGAATTTACAAAAGGATTAATTAGTAAAAAATAATAGAGAATGATTCAAACAGATATTTTAATAATTGGTGCTGGACCTACAGGACTTTTTACCGTTTTTGAAGCTGGATTACTTAAAATGAGATGTCACATTATAGACGCACTTCCACAAGCCGGTGGACAGTGTTCAGAACTTTATCCCAAAAAACCCATTTATGATATTCCAGGGTTTCCTGAAATATTAGCAGGAGATCTCACCGAAAATTTACTGGAACAAGGCAAGCAATTTGAGCCTGGTTTTACACTCGGCGAGCGCGCGGATACGATTGAAAAACTTGAAGATGGGAGTTTTATAGTCACCACTAATAAAGGCACCAAACATGCCGCACCAATTATTGCTATTGCAGGAGGTTTAGGCTCTTTTGAACCTAGAAAACCAGAGTTGGACAACCGTGATTTTTATGAAAATAAAGGGCTTAATTATTTCATTAAAGACCCTGAAGTATATCGTGACAAGCGTGTGGTGATTTCTGGAGGAGGCGATTCAGCCTTGGATTGGAGTATCTTCTTAACCGACGTTGCCAAAGAGGTAACTTTGATTCACCGCCGTAATGAATTTAGAGGAGCTTTGGATTCTTTAGAAAAAGTACAAGAACTTACAGCGCAAGGAAAAATAAATTTAATCACCCCAGCGGTTGTAACCAAAATTGGTGGAGAAGATAAAATAGAGCATGTGGTGGTTACCAAAAATGGTGAAGAAACCTTAATTGAAACCGATTGTTTTATCCCGCTATTTGGACTGTCTCCAAAATTAGGTCCCATTGCTAATTGGGGGTTAGAAATCGAAAAAAATGCCATTAAAGTCGATACACTTGACTATCAAACAAACATACCAGGCATTTTTGCGATTGGAGACGTCAACACCTATCCAGGAAAATTAAAACTAATTCTATGTGGATTTCATGAAGCAACTCTTATGTGTCAAGCCGCCTATAAAATCATCAACCCTGGCAAACGCTATGTCTTAAAATATACTACCGTAAGTGGAATTGATGGATTCGATGGCAGTCGAAAAGAAGCGCCAAAAGCCGTTGTAAAAGCATTAGTATAACCAATTAGAAATACTCAATTTAGGATGTCAAACATTTATAACGAATTACAAAAACGAATCTTAATTTTAGATGGTGCTATGGGAACCATGCTTCAAGATTATAATTTTTCTGAAGAAGATTATAGAGGCGAACGTTTTAAAGATTATCCTACACCCTTAAAAGGAAATAATGATTTGTTGAGTTTGACGCAGCCAGAAGCTATTGCCGAAATTCATCACAAATATTTTGAAGCCGGTGCTGATATCGTTGAAACAAATACCTTTTCGGGCACCTCTATTGCCATGGCAGATTATGACATGGAAAACTTAGTGTATGAACTGAATTATGAATCTGCCAAAATTGCCAAAGGTGTTGCAGATCAATTTACAATAGCTGAACCTCACAAGCCTCGGTTTGTTGCGGGAAGTATTGGTCCAACAAACAAAACAGCGAGTTTATCGCCTGACGTCAATAAACCTGAATACCGTGCCATTACGTTTGATGAATTACGCATTGCGTATAAACTTCAAGTCGAAGCATTAATAGATGGTGGAGTCGATTTACTTTTAGTAGAAACGATATTCGATACTTTAAATGCCAAGGCAGCCTTGTTTGCGATTGAAGAAGTAAAAGAAGAACGCGCAATTGATATTCCAATCATGGTTTCAGGAACCATTACCGATGCCTCTGGGCGTACGCTTTCAGGGCAAACCGTAGAAGCGTTTTTAACCTCAATTTCGCACATCCCACTATTGAGTGTTGGGTTTAATTGTGCTTTGGGAGCGGATCAACTCCGACCGTATTTACAACGACTTTCTAATGAAACAACATTTCATACTTCGGCACATCCCAATGCAGGGTTGCCAAATGCTTTTGGTGAATATGACGAAACTCCAAAACAAATGACCGCCTTTATTGAAGCCTATTTTAAAGACAATTTAATTAATATTATTGGAGGGTGCTGTGGAACCACTCCTGCTCATATCAATTCAATATTTGAAGTGTCCAAAAATTACAATCCCCGCCAACACAAAGACCAACGATAATGGAGAGTGACTGTCAAAAATACCTAACCCTTTCTGGACTTGAACCCTTGGTGGTGACTCCAGAATCCAATTTTGTAAACGTTGGCGAACGTACCAATGTAACAGGGTCAAGAAAATTTTTACGGTTAATCAAAGAAGAAAAATTTGAAGAAGCTCTTTCTGTTGCTAGAGATCAAGTGGAAGGCGGTGCTCAAATCATTGACGTCAATATGGACGAGGGCATGTTGGACGGTGTTCATGCAATGACCACTTTTTTGAATCTCATCGCTTCTGAACCCGATATTTCAAGAGTACCCATTATGATTGACAGTTCTAAATGGGAAATCATTGAAGCTGGACTTAAAGTCGTACAAGGAAAATGTGTGGTCAACTCAATCAGTCTTAAAGAAGGCGAACACGAATTTATTCGTCAAGCCAAATTAATCAAACGCTATGGAGCTGCCGTAATTGTAATGGCTTTTGATGAAATTGGACAAGCCGATACCTACCAACGCCGAATAGATATTTGTAAACGCTCCTATGATATTTTGGTAGAGACTGTGAAATTTGCACCACAAGACATCATTTTTGATCCCAATATATTTCCTGTGGCCACAGGAATGGACGAACACCGAAAAAATGCTTTAGACTTTTTTCAGGCCACCAAATGGATACGAACGAATTTACCTTATGCCAATGTTTCTGGCGGAGTCAGTAATGTCTCATTTTCATTTCGAGGCAATAACATTGTCAGAGAAGCCATCAACTCAGCGTTTCTGTTTCACGCGATTAAAAATGGCATGAATATAGGAATCGTTAATCCGACACTGTTAGAGATTTACGATGAAATCCCTAAAGATCTATTGGAATGTGTGGAAGATGTTTTGTTTGACCGAAAGGACGATGCAACCGAACGTCTTTTGGATTTGGCAGAAACCTTAAAAGGCCAAAAAAACAATGTTGAGGTCGCTGTTTTGGAATGGCGAAACAACTCTTTGCAAGAACGGATCACCCACGGTTTGGTCAAAGGAATTGATACGTTTATTGTCGAAGATGTAGAAGAAGCACGGCAACTGGCCCAAAAGCCTATTGAGGTCATTGAGGGTCATCTAATGATTGGTATGAATGTGGTCGGCGATCTGTTTGGAAGTGGTAAAATGTTTTTGCCACAGGTGGTCAAATCAGCCCGTGTAATGAAGCGTGCGGTGGCGTATTTACAACCCTTTATTGAGGCCGAAAAAGATGGAAAAGTCGAATATGCTGGTAAAATATTAATGGCCACCGTGAAAGGAGATGTGCATGATATTGGTAAAAATATTGTGAGCGTTGTTCTCGGTTGTAATAACTATGAGATTGTAGATTTGGGGGTGATGGTTCCTCCCGAAAAAATTATTGAAACCGCCATCAAAGAAAAAGTTGATATTATTGGACTCAGTGGACTCATAACTCCTTCTTTGGATGAGATGGTCTATGTGTCTAAAGAAATGGAAAAAACAAATCTTACGATTCCTTTAATGATTGGCGGCGCTACAACCTCAAAAGCCCATGCAGCTGTGAAGATTGCACCGCATTATAGCAATACAGTCATTCATGTGAACGATGCCTCTAGAGCCGTGACTGTAGTAGGCGATTTACTCAAAAAAGACAACGAGCAACATCTCAGTGAATTGAGAGCATCCTACGATTTATTTAGAGCAAATTTTTTGAGCAGAACCAAACAAAAAGAATACATTTCTATTGAGGAGGCGCGTGCAAAAAAATATATAATTAAGTGGGATCAAACCAAAATAGTGAAACCTAAAAAATTAGGGATTCAAGTGATCCGAGATTTTGACATCACAACATTGGAAGAATTTATCGATTGGAGTCCCTTTTTTAGAAGTTGGGATTTGCATGGAAAATATCCCAATATTTTAGAAGATGAAATCGTAGGAACACAAGCCACCGAATTGTTTAGAGATGCACAAGAACTGTTACAACGCATTTTTTCAGAGAAATTACTGAGTGCCAAAGCTATTTTTGGATTGTTTCCAGCCAATACCATCAATGAAGATGATATCGAGATTTATGATGAAAGTGGAAACACACTCCAAACATTTTTAACCCTGCGTCAACAACTCAAAAAACGGGCAGAAGTTCCCAATATCGCACTGTCCGATTTCATCGCTCCGAAATCCTGTGGAAAAACTGATTATATGGGTTGTTTTTGTGTGAGTACAGGCTTTGGAACCAAAGCACTAGCCGATGATTTTGAAGCCAATAATGACGATTACAACGCCATCATGATTAAAGCATTAGCAGACCGATTGGCAGAAGCCTTCGCAGAATATTTACACAAGGAAGTGCGTGTGAATCACTGGGGGTATGCCGCTGATGAAGATTTATCTAATACCGAGTTAATCAAAGAAAGTTATAAAGGCATTCGTCCGGCACCGGGCTATCCTGCTTGTCCAGATCATTTGGAGAAACAAACCATTTGGAAACTTTTAGAGGTTAAAAAACAAATAGGAGTGGAGCTGACCGAAAGCTTGGCCATGTGGCCTGCCGCCAGTGTGAGTGGGTATTATTTTGGAAATCCTGAAGCCAAGTATTTTGGGCTGGGAAAAATTACCGAAGATCAATTAATCGATTATTCAAAACGAAGAGAAATTAGTATAGAAGACGCGCGAAAATGGTTAAATCCAAATTTAACAAACTAAAGAGCACATTATGAAAGTTACAGAACACTTAAAAAATGCCAACGGAAAGACCTTGTTTTCTTTTGAAATAATTCCACCTAAAAAAGGAAAAAACATTCAGGAGTTGTATGACAATATTGATCCCTTGATAGAATTTAACCCGCCCTTTATTGATGTCACCACTTCAAGAGAGGAGTACATCTATATTGAGAAAAAAGGACTGTTTGATCGAAAAATCACTCGAATGCGTCCAGGAACTTTGGGGATTTGTGCGGCGATCAAACACAAATACGAGGTAGATACCATTCCGCATGTGCTTTGTGGAGGGTTTACCAAAGAAGAAACAGAATACTTATTGGTCGATTGTCATTATCTAGGGATCAACAATGTAATGGCACTTCGTGGGGATGCCATGCCCCATCAAAAATATTTTGAACCCACTAAAGGCGGGCACCATTATGCAACAGACTTGGTACAACAGATCCATAAATTAAATCAAGGAACCTATTTACACGAAGTTGTGGAGGTAGATAACAAGCCCGATTTTTGTATTGGTGTTGCGGGCTATCCCGAAAAACACATTGAATCACCGTCTTTACATTCGGATTTGTTGCGGTTAAAAGAAAAAGTAGATGCCGGAGCCGATTATGTGGTTACTCAAATGTTTTTTGACAATCAACGCTATTTTAAATTTGTAACGATGGCTCGTGAAATGGGGATTACCATTCCGATTATCCCTGGAATCAAACCCTTAGCTATTCAAAAGCATTTGCAGTTATTACCTCAAGTTTTTAAAATAGACTTACCAGAGGCACTCATCAAAGAAGTTAATGGCTGTAGCTCAAATGCTCAAATACGACAAGTGGGGGTCGAATGGGCCATTCAGCAATCCAAAGAATTACTGGACTTTGGGGTGCCAGTATTGCACTATTATTCCATGGGAAAAAGTGATAACATCAAAGCTATTGCTTCGCAGTTGTTTTAATAGTACACTTTGAGTTTTATAATAAAAAAAGCCTGTGATGTTAACATCACAGGCTTTTTAGTATAGTTCGTAAACCTTATTCTTTAATAATTTTTACGGTTTTACTTTTGTTTTCAGCCTTGATTTGTAACATATACATACCAGGGTTTAAAGCACTAAGATCTAATCTATTATTGTTTAATAATTCTGCATTAGATTTTAACACTAATTGACCTAATTGGTTAAACACTTCAACACTGTCAAACCCTACAGGGCTGTTAATAGTGATCATATCCTTGACAGGGTTTGGAGATACACTCAGTGTGTTAATTGTAAGCTCTTCTATTCCTAACGGATCAGATGCAGCTGTTGTGAAACTAAAGATTGGTGAATCTGTAGTTCCTGCAATATTTACACTCTGAACTTTCCAATAGTAAGTCGTGTTTGCTTGCCAGCCTGTTTCTACTGTATTACCCCATGTAATACCACCCATGCCTTCAACAGTGCCATCAACACCTGCAACTACTTGAGTTACAGTTTCAGCTGTTTCTCCAAACACCCAGTTATAAGATGTTGCAGGATCACCTGTAGTGGCTGCATCCCAAGAAAACATAATCATTTTTGAACCAGCATTTGATACTGAAATTTCAACGTCTGTTGCTTGGTCAATAGGCGCCATGTTGGTACATACGTCTGGAGCATTGCCCTGAGGTTGTTGAACAACAATGTTGTCAACAGCATAGTAATAAGACCAGTCTCCAGCATATCTAAATCTTACATGAGCAGTAGAAGATGTTCCAACAAGAGTCGTAATATCAATAATTCGCTCACCATATTCAAGTCCAGTGACAGTAGTGTCATAGGTTTGAACTGCTGTCCAGGTTGATCCTCCATCCGCTGAAATTTCAACGTATGCTGAGCCTCCATAGCCCCCAGTAAACCACTCATTAAAAGATAATATCACGGTACTTAGACCAGAACAATCAAATGCAGGCGATGTGAGTGCAACATCTTCAGCGTTTCCCTGTCCGTATGCATCACTATTAAAAATAGCATAGTTGCCAAACATTCCTGCACTATCATACATTGCTGTTTCTCCTCCAGTAACATAATAAGCTTCTCCAGAGCTTTCAATAGTCCACACTTCAGCGGCATCTCCTAATGGTGCAAGGTTTTCATTACCCCAACCTGCTGGTAAAGTTAAGGCGGAGCCTTCAAAATCTTCACTAAATATCACTTGAGCATTTGTTAGAAAAGAGACCATTAAAATGGCTAAAAAAGTAATTTTTTTCATAATATTTTGTTTATTGGTTTAAATGTAAAATTAAACAAAATTTTTAAATAACACAAATAGAACAAACCGTTACTGTATCATTTTGAGAGTTTTATGAAATTAAAAGGGAATATATCTCAATAAATTAGTTTTCATAAAACAATTTTAAGGATTCAATATTCAGAACATGACGGCTTCAATTATTTAACGTATTTGTAAGAAATAATAGGTTTTATATGTTTAATTTTGGATTTCAATACGGACTGTTTGAAGAAAATTGAAACCATAAAAAAACCAATCACTTATGAGATGGAACTTTTCGAAAAGAAATTTCGATTATCCATGTCCAGTCGGGTGGCACTTCTGAACCGTATTACACATTATATCGTCAACCGGAAAGGAAAACAAATGCGTCCGATGTTTGTGTTTCTGACTGCCAAAGTGATTTCCAACGGACAGGTGAGCGAACGCACTTACAGAGGTGCATCTGTCCTTGAGTTGATCCATACTGCGACTTTGGTTCATGACGATGTGGTGGATGAAAGCGATCGACGTCGTGGGTTTTTCTCTATAAATGCGCTTTGGAAAAATAAAATTGCTGTTTTAGTCGGTGATTTTTTATTGTCAAAAGGGCTTTTGTTGTGTATTGATAATAACGATTTTGATCTTTTAAAAATCATCTCAGTAGCCGTTCGTGAAATGAGCGAAGGGGAGTTACTTCAAATAGAAAAGGCCAGAAACCTAGACATTACGGAAGCTGTATATTACGAAATTATCCGTCAAAAAACCGCTACACTTATCGCTGCTTGTTGCAGTTTGGGAGCCGCTTCTGTGAAACCATTATCTGAAGAGGTGGAAACGATGCGACAATTTGGAGAGCTTATAGGTATGGCGTTTCAAATTAAAGATGATTTGTTTGATTATGGCACCCAACAAATTGGAAAGCCCACGGGGATTGATATCAAAGAACAGAAAATGACGCTTCCGCTCATTTACGTGTTGAATCAGTGTTCTAAAAAAGAAAAAAGTTGGTTAATCAACTCCATTAAAAATCACAACAAAGATTCCAAACGGGTCAAGGAAGTGATTGCTTTTGTAAAAACTAATGGCGGCTTGGACTATGCCGTTTCTCAGATGAAAGCTTTTCAAGAACAGGCGTTACAATTGCTGGAACCTTTTCCAGAATCAGCCTATAAAAAATCATTGATTTTGATGGTGAATTATGTAATCGAACGAAATAAGTAGATAGTTAATCAATAATGTACTCGAGTTCGCTACTTCCCAGTTCATGGCCATAAGCTCTCCAAACTCGCACATCACTTTCATATTTCCAAACAACTTCCCCATCAGTAGTAACTTCCCACATTCCAAAGTCACCTTCACAAATTAGTGTATTCCCGTTAAGCAACCTGTCCGCTCCTGAAATTTTGCTAAAGAATAAGTCTTCGTCAGTAAAACTCCAAACAATTGTTGGTTCATTGTTAATATTAGGTAGTAATGAAAAAGGTTCTGGAAGCATCATTTCATAAACTGAAGATTGTTCTAAACCATCTGGTCCAAGATTACTATAAACTAACATATTGCCAGCTCCAGGAACACCATTTTTCAATAAATTAGGAAAGTGATTGTTGTAAAATGTTCTTGTTCCAGCAGAATTATTATAGGCACTTGGATTTCCAAAACGGTACAATAAATCGCCACCTTTATTGTAATTTCCACCCAAGCTACTACTTGCTTCACTTATTGTTGTACTGTGGTCCACGACCCATACTTCACTAAAATAATTAACACTTATATATATAACATCTTTGGCTGTGTCGTAACTTATGCCGTTGGCATGCATAAAATCTCCGTTAGAATTTATGTTATAATTAATATTTATGCGCTGTGGGTTGTTTGCGATTGAACCATAATGAGCTGCATTAGGGTCATGATTTTGAATTATATGATCCCAGCTGTGCCACTCCCATACCACTTGATTTGTGCTGGGATTCACTTCGATTAATGTTTCAGTATAAACATTTGAGTTAAAATCTACTCCTGCAGCTTGTACTTCAGCAGCATCAATTTCTTCCCAGACTAAAAAAATTACATTTCCATTTGGTAACATTTCAACATCATGATGAGCGATGTCATCACCATTGGTATAATCGTAATTCCAGGACTCAGTTCCATTTTCGTCAAAAATTTTAACGATGCCTCCGTATCCACCAAAACTAATGACAGGGTCCGTTCTTTTAAACATTCCAATGCTTTTCCCATCGGGCATCAGTTCAAAGTCATTGCCAAGTTTTGTGTCAAAATTCCACTCAAAAATTGTGTTACCCATTTTATCTACTAAAAGAGATGTTAAACTTGCATTTTTTACAAGTAAGCTTAAATTGTTATGGATTTTTTCGGAATCGTAAACTAGGATATTATCAGATAATACAACCTCAGGTTCAGTGGGTGTTATTTCTTCGTCTTTTTTACAGCTAAAACTCAGAAATATCAATAGAAAAGTAATTA